>PSPM01000011.1:0-7861 GCA_004195435.1 Candidatus Parvarchaeota archaeon
ACTCAACAAGAATGTCAAAGAAGTTATAAAAAGATTAAATAAGAAGAAGAAGAAGAAAAATTAATCTTTTATTTATATTTATTTTTTATTTGTAGAAATTATTATCCTTTAAGATCAGAGATCCCCAATAAGATAAACAAAAGGCCTATCATCATAACAAACCATATTGCTCCACCTTTTAAGAATTCCCATGCAGCAGTTCCAAAGTCCCAAAATCCGTTACCTAAAGTAACCATCCAGACATAAACTCCTCCAACTAATAGGATCAATCCAACAAGTAATTCTGTCCATTTATTCATCTTTTTTGTTGCCATATATGGTTTATAAATATTTTCGTGGTAGTAAATATTAAATACCTTCCACATAAATTTTAGTTATGCTAACAAAGAAAGAGATATCTGAAATTAGAGAACATTTAGAAAGGGCTCAAAATCCCGTTTTCTTTTATGATAATGATGCAGATGGTCTTTGTAGCTATATATTGCTCAGAAAATTTTTAGGGCGTGGCAAAGGAGTTGCTATTAGAACGCATCCTGGTTTGGATGTAGGTTATGCAAAAAAAGCACAGGAACTAAATGCAGATTACATTTTTGTTTTAGATAGGCCTTATTTAGGAAAAGAATTTGTTGAAGAGATTGAAAAATTTAAATTACCTATAGTTTGGATAGATCATCATGAAACTGATGAAAAACATGATTATGAAAATTTATACATTTATAATCCTAATAACTCAAATAAAAAAAGCAATGAGCCTATAACCTACTGGTCATATAAAGTAACTGATAAAAAAGAAGATATTTGGATTGCAATCATGGGCTGTATTGCGGATCATTTTTTGCCTGATTTTTCTAAGGAATTCTCAGATAGATTTCCAGATTTTTGGGGAAAAGTTAAGAAACCTTTCGAGGCTTATTATAAAACAGAGATTGGTTTCTTGGCTAGATCATTAGGATATGGTCTGAAAGATTCTATAACACATGTTGTACAATTACAAAATTTATTGATTTCTTGTAAGATACCAAATGATTTATTTTTAGAATTAGAATTGAATAGTGCTTTTGGAAAAAAATTCAGAGAAATAAAGAAAAAATATGGTTTGCTTTTAGAAAAAGCAGAGAAAACTGTGGAAGAAAAACTAGTCTTTTTCAAATACGGGGGGGATTTGAGCATAAGTGCAGATCTTTCTAATGAATTATCTTACAAATATCCCAATCATTATATCGTTGTTGCTTTCAATAGTGGAAATTTAACAAATCTTTCTATGAGGGGGGACAATGTTAGGGATATTTTAAATAAATTGTCAAAAAAGTTTGAACATTTTTCCGGAGGAGGACATAGAGATGCTGTTGGTGCAAGATTATTAACTGAAGATTTAGAAAGACTTAAGAAAGAGATAGAAGAAGAAATAAAATGATTAAGAAGAAAATCAAAGAAATAAAAATTGAAGTTTATGGAAGAGTCCAAGGAGTTAATTTTAGACATTTTATTTTAAAAAATGCTTTAAAATTAAACCTTAAGGGGTTCGTAAGAAATTTAAAAAATGGCAATGTATTAATTTTAGCACAAGGTAAGAAAGAAGATTTGGATAATTTTTTGGAAATTGTTCAAAAGGGACCTTTCCTTTCTAATGTTGAAGGGTTATCTTTTCTATGGAAAGAATTTTCAGAAAAGTATAAAGATTTTGAAATTTCAACAGAAGATACTTTTTTGGTAGATCAAAAAAAAAGTTTTTTTAATTTAGGAAAAAAGATATTAGGTGGAAAGGCAGGAATTCCCTCCCATGTAGCAATAATTCCTGACGGAAATAGAAGGTGGGCTAAAGAAAGAGGATTATTAGCAGAAGACGNNAGCAAATAAAATATTTGACATTATTTTAAAAAGTTGTAAAAAATTTAGAAAAGAAGCATCTGAAAATAAGATCAGATTTAGACATATAGGGAGAAAAGATAGACTTCCAAAAAAATTGATAAATGAATTGGAAAAATTAGAGGGAGAGACAAAGGAATTTAAGGAATTTAATGTACAATTGTGTTTAGATTACGGGGGACGTGATGAAATAATGAGGGCAGTTAATAAAATTATTAAAGCAGGTGTTAGGGTGATAAAGGAAGAAGAAATTACTAATTATTTAGATACTATAGAAATACCAGATCCAGATTTGATTATAAGAACTTCTGGGGAAAATAGGTTAAGTGGTTTTATGCCTTACCAATCGACTTATTCCGAGTTTTATTTTGCAAATATTTATTTTCCAGATTTCACTCCAAAGAAATTTAGAAAAGTTTTAGAAGATTATTCAGAAAGAAAAAGGACTTTTGGTAAATAAATTTATATAATTTTGAGTTTATTTTTATTTATGAATAGTTTATTGAGATTATTGTTTGGTGTTAGAAAAACTAAAGATGTGAAATTGTGTAAATCTTTGGTATTCAGTCTATTTAAGGAATTGTCAGATGACCAGGAAATGCATATTAAAACTTTAATTACAAACGATGAGATGAAACACTTCGATGGATCAAGAAATATTCTAGATGTAAGAAAATATATTGAAGATGAATTTACAGAATTCGATTCCAATGGAATGAAGTATGGTGTTGATGCGAGATATAAAATTTATTCTGGCAATGATTTTTTTCAATCAGAATATGAACTTAAATTATGGCAATATAAAGAAAATAAAATAAATAGAACGTTGGATAAGACAAAAGAGATTGTTTTAAAATATAGAAGACTATTCTAATAAAATGAAGTATATTAGAGAAATTGTAAATATTTTTCAGGGCAGAAGAAAATTGTCGGAAGAGAAGCTTAATCCATATGAGGTTCTGAAATTTTTAAAAAATTTTCCTACTAATACTTCAGATACTGAAAAATTAAAAATATATGGAGATTGTAAATTTATTAAGAGCATTTCAAAAGATGATTCTGAATTTATAGAATTTTTGAAAAATAAATTTTTATTTCTAAGCGAATTTTACGATATAACTGGAAAATATAGCGTCTATAGGGGGATAAATTCTACTAGAGAGTATTTCGATTTAAATTTAGAACATATGAAAGAAAAAGAATCTTTTAATAATGAATCAATTAGGAAAATTACTTTAGAGATCTTAACTTCTTTTGATTAATATCCAAAGTTTTATATAGAAATTTGCTTTTTCCAAAGAAAAGATGGATTTGTTAGAACAACTAGTCAATTTAGAAGGTGTAAGTGGTAATGAACATAGTGTTAGGAATTTTATTTTAAAGGAATCAAAAAAATATTCTAAAAGTGTTAGTGTTGATAAAATGGGAAATATAGTTGTTAGAAAAAAAGGCGTTAGGCCAAGAATTATTCTTTTGGCTCATATGGATGAAGTTGGACTGATGGTTAGATCAATAGATAAGAAAGGAAAGGTATTTATTAGCGAAGTTGGGGGTGTTGAGCCGTCTATTTTACTTGCCCAAAGAGTTTATATCAAAACTAAGGATAAAGTTAAAATTAGGGGAGTCATAACAAACGATCAAATTTTAAATGATGAGGAAATAGGGGAAGATCCTTTATCTATGATGGAATTATATGTTTCAACAGGATTAACTAAAAAAGAATTAACTGCAGCAGGAGTTAAAATAGGAAACTATATTACTTTTACTGAAGATTGTAGTTTTAGAACCTTGGGAAATCGGAATATAATTTCTGGAAAGGCTTTAGATGACAGAATTGGTTGTTATATTCTTTTAGAACTAATAAGAAAGCTAATTACTAAAAATGAAATTGTTTTTGTGTTTACCGTTCAGGAAGAAGTTGGATTATACGGGGCAAAAGCCTCTGTTTTTAATTTAGAACCTGACTATGCAATAGCTGTTGATGTGACTGCTCATAATGATTTTGATGGCACTATGGTAATCGGAAAAGGGCCGTCATTGACAATCAAGGATGCCGGTATGCTTGGAAATAAATGCCTGAATGAGGCTTTAGAATCTGTGGCAGCCAAATTAAAAATTTCTCTCCAATTAGAGGTGAGTGATATTGGTACTACAGATGCTGCATCTGTTTTTGCAGCTAAAGGAGGAATTCCCTCTGCTGTTTTAGGAGTTTCTGTTGCAAATTTACACAGCACTATAGGGATATCCCATAGAAGGGATGTGGAAGAAGTTATCAAGATTTTGAATGAATTTTTAAAAAAACCCCCTACAAAATGCTGGGCTTAGAACAAATTTAAATAGTTTAAAAAATAATTAAAAATATGACGAGAATAACTATGAAAGGACTTGTTTTGCTTATGATCATTGCAATTCTTTCATTTTTTTTAATTTATTTTTGGATTTTAAGTAATCAGCCATCTTTTTCCCCAGCAATCAATCAGGGTTTTTTAACTGATGTTGTCTTTTCACCTCCAAATTCCGTTGTAGTTTTAATGTCTACCACTTTATTTGTTTTAATTGCTTATTTTGTTTTTGGGAGAGTAAATGGAAATAGCTAAGTTTGCTGATGAGTTAGGTCCGGAAAAAATTTTGGAAGTATATGACTCGAAAAGTGGTATGAAGGGATTCACAGTTATAGATAATACTTCCTTGGGCCCTGCCAAAGGGGGAATTAGAATGACTTCTAGCGTTGATGTTGAAGAAGTTTTTAGATTAGCACGAGCTATGACTTTAAAATGCGCTCTAGCAGATTTACCTTTCGGAGGAGGAAAAAGTGGAATTGTTTTCAATGAAAAAGATAATAAAGAAAGTTTAATTAAAAGTTTTTCTAGAGCAATAAAACCAATCTGTCCATCTCAATATGTTGCAGCTCCTGATATAAATACGTCTGAAAAGGAGATGCAGATTTTTACGAAAGAAAACGGAAACTTTAATTCGGCAACTGGAAAACCATCAACCCTTTGTAGCAAGATTAGTGGTAAAAATTCTTGTGGATTGCCTCATGAACTTGGAAGTACAGGATATGGAGTTTCTTATGCCACACAAGTATCTTTGAAGCATGCTAAAATTGAAATAAAATCTGCGAAAATTGCCATAGCAGGGTTTGGAAATGTTGGAACTTTTACATTTAAGAATTTAGAAAAAGAGGGTGCTAAAATTGTTGCGGTAAGTGATAGTAAAGGTTGTTTATACAATCCTGAAGGAATAAGTTATGAAAAAATTTTAAAGATAAAAGAAGAAAAAGGAAGCGTCATTTTCGGAGATGGAAAAAAATTATCTAATAAAAAAATTTTCGAATTACCAGTAGATGTTTTGATTCCTGCTGCTTTGCCTGATGTCATTAATAAAAATAATATGAACAGAGTTGAAGCTAAAATAATTGTGGAAGCAGCTAATATTCCTATCCCTGAAGATGTTGAGGAAAATTTAAGTAAAAAAATTTTAATTGTTCCAGATTTTGTTGCCAATGCTGGAGGTGTAATTTCTAGTTATGCAGAATATATTGGGGAAGATGTAGACTATATGAAAAAATTGGTTAAAGAAAAGATACATAAAAATACTGATTTAGTTTTGAAAACTGCTTTTAAGAAAAAGATTTCTCCTAGACAAGCCGGTAGAGAAATTGCTTTAAAACGATTAAAAAAAGCTATGGAAAAGAGATAGTTAAAGTTAAAAATCGTTGATTGTTTTATTATTTGGGCCTATAGGTTAATGGATAGACCGTCGGGCTTCGGACAAATATTTCATAGAATTATTTGAACAATAGGATGAAACCCGAAAATCGAGGTTCAATTCCTCGTAGGCCCATTAAGAAATATCTTTGAAAGATTTATACATATAAGCAACTTTTTTATCTTTCTTGTTTAAGAGGGAAATTATTTTTTCTGATATTTCTTTAGTAGTTAATTCTCTTTGTTTTTTAGCCCACTCTTTAATTTGAGTTGCAATTTTTTTACATAGCTCTTTAGCTTTTTCTTTTTCCATTTTAGAAACTAAAAAAGATTTATAACAAGATAAATAGACTTTTTTCTCACTAAATTCTTCTATTTTCCCACCTTTTTTAACAGCACATATTTTACATTTCATTTTATCCAAAATTAATTGTTCCGTTTGCAATTAATATAAGTAGCCAACCCATAGCAACTAATAAGAGCCCTATTGCGAGCCTCATTGCGGGTTTTGATTTTTGTTTCCATTTTTGTATCTTTTGTAATTCTTTTCCACCTGCCACCATAAACAAAATAATTATTAAAGGTGATACAAATATAACGTTATACAGTATTAATAAAATTAATGCTTGCATATCGAAGTATTGTGAAAGAAGAGTTATTATTGCAAGATAGGGTGCTCCTGTGCATGGAAGTTCAACGGCAGCTACAAACGCTCCTAGAAAGATTACTCCAACATATGTAGTTTTGGAAGCATACCCTTCAAGTTTTTTTGAGAAGATAGCTGGAATTGATAAGGAGAACCATTTTCCATACCAGAAGTAATCTTTAATTTCCAATATTCCTGCTAAAATTATCAAACCCCCTACACCTATAGAAATATATTCTGCCAAAGCTAAAGGTAGTGAAGAAATAAAATAAATCAATCCTAATCCAAATGCTAAATAAACTAAGAAAATTGATAAAATATATAATCCTCCAAGAAGCAATAATTTTTTAGTAGATTTTTTAGCAGACAATAAAACAGAAATCATTAAAATTAATACTCCGATGGCGCAAGGATTTATTGCATCTATTGCTGCAGTTATAACTACAGTGCCTAATGTTGGGAGATATGCTTCTACTGCCATTATTCTTCTTTTAAATCACCTCTTTCAATTGCTACAGTATAACTTTCACAAATTTTGTCCGTTTTATCTTTTTCAATATCAAATTCTATTATTATACAATCTCCTGGAGGCACATAAGCATATGGCGAAAGAATGTAATTTTCAAAATTTTCTAATTTAGTTTGTTCAAATATAAATCCATCTTTTTTAAGAGCACTAGGATTTTTCACCTTCAAAAGAAAAGCTTGTAATTTGCCTTCTTTTTCTTTACATTTATCTTTATTTTCCATGTCAATTATTCCATTATCTGTTGGAACGGTAAGTCTTTCGGAAGTTAAGGAACCACCAATAACTTCAAAAAATGAATGCAAATCTGCATGTTTTTTTTCCAATAAAACTCCTTCAACATGAACTCTGTTATCATTATGCTCATGTAATACTGGATTGCCTACTTTGTTTGTTAAACCAGTGGGAGATATTAAATTGACTTCTTCTCCACAATTCCATATTTCAAAATCAGAATGCCAATGTACTGGCCCTCCAGTTTCTGAAATAATATTCAGATAGATAGTTGTTCCAGAAAGATAGATAGTTGTTAAGATTATTACCAAAGAGATTAAGATAAATAATGTGTATTTTATTTTTTCTGTTTTTTTTATTTTTATTGAGATATATACTAGCAATGTTATTATTATAGAAGAAATTATGGCTAAATTTCCAGAGGACTTTCTAAAGAAGTCATCTATCCTTTCCCCCATATATTTTTTTTCATTTTCTTCATTTGCTTCATGTGCAGAAGAAATTGAGATGAAAGAAAATAATATTAAAATAAAAAAAAGGAAAATTAAAATTTTTTTCATATTAATTTCCATATTCTTTAACAGTACTCACAAATATTTTTTTTAGATGCTTTCTTTTTAGATGCTTTCTTTTTAACTGTCTTTTTTGGTTTTTCTTTCTTTTTTGGTGATGCTGCCATTTTAAACCTCTCTTTAATTATAAACAAATTGTATTGACTTTATTTAAATTTTTTTATTAGATAGAAAGGTTTAATATATTTATTTTTTAAATAGTGTTATGAGTCTAGGAGAAAAAGGATTAAGTGTTAAAAAAGAAAATCTTTCTGAATGGTATACCGAAATTATTCAAAAAGCAGAGTTGGCAGATTATGCTCCGGTA
>PSPM01000011.1:7869-16924 GCA_004195435.1 Candidatus Parvarchaeota archaeon
CTAAAGGTTTTTCTCCAGAATTGGCATATATTAAAAATACCGAAGATGGGGAGCTTTTAGCTATAAGGCCAACTTCTGAGACAATAATTTATGATTCTTATTCAAAATGGTTGAGAAGCTGGAGAGATTTACCTTTGAAATATAATCAGTGGTGTAATGTTTTAAGATGGGAAGTTAAACAAACTAAACCTTTTCTAAGAACTAGAGAATTTCTTTGGCAGGAAGGCCATTGTGTTTTTGAAAATGAGAAAGAAGCAATAAATAATATGAATGAAATTGCTTTGGAATATAAGAAAATGATGGAGGAGTTGCTCGCTATTCCAGTTTTAATTGGAAAGAAATCTATTTTAGAAACTTTTGCTGGAGCCAAGAAGACTATTTCTCTTGAGTCTTTGATGCCAGATGGAAAAGCTTTACAAATGGGAACGAGCCACAATCTTGGGCAAGGATTTTCTAAAAGTTTTGATGTAAAGTTTACTGGGAAAGATGAAAAGGAATATTATGGATGGCAAACTTCTTGGGGATTTTCCACCAGACTTCTTGGAGCATTGATTATGGTCCATGGAGATGACAAGGGACTAGTTTTGCCTCCAAGAGTTATTGAAAATAAAGGAGTAATTGTCCCAATTTTATTCGATAAAACTAAAGGGAAAGTCCTTAAGAAAAGTATGGAGATAAAGAAAAAATTGAGTAAATTTGGATTTATAATAGATGACAGGGAAGAATATAATCCTGGATGGAAATTTAACGAATGGGAAATGAAAGGAATTCCAATTAGAGTTGAGATAGGTCCTAAAGATTTGGAAAAAAAGCAAATGGTAATTGTTAGAAGGGATAATGGAAAGAAATATATTGTTTCCGAGAAAGATGTTTCTGGCAAAGTTTCTGAACTACTGGAAGATATTCAGAAAAATTTATTCAAAAAGGCTAAAAAATTTTTAGATGGTAGAATAGATTCCGCAAAGGATTTAAAGGAATTGAAGAAAAAATTGAAAGATGGAAAAATAGTTAAGGTCTATATGAAAGATGATGGGAAAATTGAGAATAAGTTAAAGGATGAAACTAATGGTGCAACTTCTAGAATAATAGAAGAAATTAAAAAAGAAGGTTCTTGCATTATTTCAGGTGAGAAAACTAAAATTTTAGCCTACGTGGCTAGAAGTTATTAGTTGAGAAATCTTTAAATATGTTCATTGTTTATTTGTTATATGAAATTAGAGGTTAATATTGAAAAGGGGCCTGCTCTTTTGATTATCGGTTCTCTTTTGTTGGTTGGGGGATTATTTTTTGTTCAAGGGTATAATCCTTCTGGGCTTGGAGGAACTCCTTCTATGATGGGGCATAGTGTTGACGAGATTGATTGGACTCAGAGTTTGCCTTCTTTAATTGTTGATGGCGGAGTTAATGCATTCACCGATCCAGGTTTTTTTGCATCTAGCTCAACTTATGGTTTTCGTTCGTATTTTGGTTCAATGCAAACAAGCTCTTTTTCAGTTTCTATGCCAAAGATATATTTTTACGGACCAGTTCTTGATGGTGTTCTGACAGACACAGATGTAGAAATAACTGGAAATCTTGCTGTTACTGGAAGTATAACTTCAGATTCTGGAACTCCTGTTTATGAAATGCCTCCTGGCTGTGGTGGAGGTTTAACTACTGCAAGTACTTGTGCCACTCTTCACTGCAATTATCAAAAGCATTATAATTGTGCAACTCCTCCTGTTTGTGTAGCTGGAACATCTCCTTCATCCTGTTCCACTACTCCTATTGGAACCTTGAATTCCTAAGGTATGTTTGGATATGGGTTGAGGAAAGTTTTTTATACAAATTTTAGATTAGCTAGGAAAGAATTGACTGGAACTATTCTAGAGAGTTATGATCCTAGAGTTGTTTTGCTGAAATTAGATTCTGGATATAATATAGGAATTCCTTTAGATAAAATTTTAGATTCAAAAATCTTGAAAAAATTTAAAGAGGTTGAAATTTCTGATGAAGACTTTGTGAGTAGAAAAAAAGGATTGAAAAAAATAGGGCTGGTAGTTACTGGTGGAACTATTGCAAGTAAATTAGATGTTAAAACTGGAGGAGTGAAACCATTAACAAAATTAAAGGAATTTGCTAATTTTTATCCAAAACTTTTTGACATGGTTGATGTAAAGAAAATAGAAATTCCTTTTATGATGGCTTCTGAAAATATGTCTTCTGAACATTGGATTAAGATTGCTAAGTCTGTTGAAAAACTATTAAATGATAAAGAAATAGAAGGAGTTATTGTGACTCATGGCACAGATACACTACATTATACTAGTGCTGCTTTATCTTTTTTTCTTAAAGATTTGAATAAACCAGTAGTCTTGACATATAGCCAAAGAAGTATTGATCGTGCTAGTAGCGATGCAGATTTAAATTTAATTTGCGCTGCTAAAATGGCACTATCAAATGTAGCAGAAGTAATGTTAGTTGGTCATGCTTCAACAAACGATGATTTCTGTTTTGCTTTAAAAGGTACCAAGACAAGAAAAATGCATACTAGCCGTAGAGATAGTTTCAAGACAATTAATGATATTCCAATAGCAAAAGTTTGGCCAGAAAAAATAGAATTTCTTAGGGAATACAATCTAAGAAATAATAAAAGAAAAGTTAATTTGGATGTTAATTTTTCTGATAAAGTATCTTTAATTAAGTATTATCCAGGTCAGAAAGCCAATATTTTGGATTTTTTATCAGAAAAATGCAAAGGAATCATCATTGAAGCTACAGGGCTTGGACATTTTGCAAGTTCGGAATCTAAAAATAATTGGATTCCAAAAATTAAGAAACTTATAAAAAAAGGAGTTATTATCTGTGCTGTACCTCAAACATTGTATGGCGGATTAAATCCTAATGTTTATTCTAGTGGAAGAGAATTAAAAGAATGCGGAATTATATTTTTGAAAGATATGTTGCCAGAAACTGCTTTTATAAAACTTGGATGGGTTTTAGGACATAGGAATTGGAAGGGAAAAGAGAAAGAAAAAATGTTAAATAATTTTTCTGGAGAACTGAGTGAATTGTTAACTGAATAGAAAATTAATTTAGTTTTTTTCTTAATTTTTCTATTTCTTTTCTTAATTTTTCTATTTCTCTTTCCGCTTTTCTATTTACCGAATAATCATATTCTGCCCTTATTCTATCCTTCTGGTTTTCTCTATGATGGGACATTAAAATGATTGGTCCTTGAATAGCCGCTAAAACTGATAGAAACAAGTTAAGCAAAATAAAAGGATACGGGTCCCATGAATTAATCCACCCATAAACATTAATTGAGACCCAAGAAATTATAAAAATAGCCGAGGCTAAAATAAAAGTCCATGAACCAACAAATGCAGTTAATTTATCTGAGGCATTTCCTCTAAAACTAACTTCTGAAAGTATAGGATGTTTTTTTAATTGTCTAAGTCTCATTACCAACCTTATTTAATTCAGAATAAAAAGCTTTCCATAAACATTATTAAATTTGTAATAACTTGCGGGGAGTTACAATTAGAAAGATTTAAATATTTAAATTATTTTTAAAATATATGTTAATAGGAATTATGAGTTATAAGGTCGATAAAAAAAATAAAGTTTCAAATTATTTGAATTTATTAAATGAATCTCTTAAACACGAATTAGATTTGGTAGTTGGTCCAGAATATTCATTATCCGAAAAGATGGATTTAATGTTGGAAGTTGAAGCAAAAAAAATTAGAAAAGATTTAAGGAATTTAAGTAAAAGATATCCTTCTACAACTATAATTCCAGGAAGTATGTTTCTTAAAGAAGGTACTGATAATTTAGTTAGCCGGTCTTTTGTTTATCAAAATGAAAAAGAAATGTTTTTTGATAAACAAACAGGAGTTGAAGAAATTAGTGTTGCAGAAAGAAATGGTTTACATTATAAGAAGGAATCTGGAAGAGCTAATACATTTAACATAGGTAATAAAAAAGCATGGTTGCAAATCTGTAGCGATAGATCCAGAAAACCAGAAAATATCTGTTTTGACTCAGATTTAGAAATTATAATTTCACATGACAGAAATACGGGAATTTCGGGAGGGAGCTATCCAGAAAATGACAGATACATAATGTTATCTGATAGTTATTATCCAGAAATTAATTTAATGCAATCAACGAGAGGAATTAGATCTTCCTCGATTTCTTCGGTGAGACTTCCTTCAAAAAAGGAAAAAGAGATAATTTTTGATAGGAGTGGTTTCATAGATAATAAATTAGGAATTTGGTATTTAGAATGAAAATTTTATCTGTTTTAAAAAGTAAAAATGTTTGGGACAATAAATCTAAATATTATTTGACAAATCATATGGATCCATATAAGGAAGATAAAAGAAAATTATACTTTTCACTGGAAGAGCTCATTGATGGAATAAAAGAATTTGATAAAAAAAGAAAAATTCAATTAGATGTTTATGGTTTAGCTGATGAAGAAGTTTCCGAGTTACAAGAAGAATTATTAAATAGAAAAATTACTTATAAGTTAAGAGATAAAATTTAATAAGCTCTTTCTTATTAAAATTCTATGAAGGATTATGAAAAATTAGGTTTTAAAGCAGGGTTAGAGATTCATCAACAATTAGATACGCATAAACTTTTTTCTGATTCTCCAAGTTTTTTAAGAAATGATGAGCCAGATTATTTAATTAATAGGAAATTACATGCTATTGCTGGAGAATCTGGAGAAATTGATATAGCCGTTAAACATGAAGCACTATTAGATAAAGAATTTTTTTATGAAGGATATAATGATACAGTTTCTTTAGTGGAACTAGATGAAGAACCTCCTAGAAATATAAATGAGGAAGCGTTAGAAATAGCGCTTCAAATTTCTTTATTATTGAATTGTGAAATTTATCCTATAACTCAGGTTATGAGGAAGACGGTTATTGATGGATCTAATACTTCTGGTTTTCAAAGAACTGTTTTAATCGCACATAATGGTTTTATTGAAACCAGTTTTGGAAAAGTATTAATTGAATCTGTTGCTTTAGAAGAAGATTCTGCTAGAATAATCAGTAGAGAAGAAGGAAAGGCAATATATAGGCTGGATCGATTAGGCATACCTCTTGTTGAAATAACAACTGCTCCAGATATATTTAGCTCTGAACAAATTAAAGAAGCTGCTTTAAAAATAGGGGATATTCTTAGATCTTGCAAAGTTAAAAGGGGCATAGGGACTATAAGGCAAGATGTTAATGTTAGTATTAAAGGCCATGACAGAGTGGAAATAAAAGGATTTCAAGATCCAAAAATGATGGTGGAAACTGCAGATAAAGAAATTGAAAGGCAGCTTGCGGAAATAAAGAAAGGGGAAAGTATTGGTTGTGTGAGGAACGCCTTGCCTGATGGAACAACCAAGTTTTTGAGGCCCCTTCCTGGAAGAGCTAGGATGTATCCTGAAACAGATCTAGAATTATTAAAAATTAATCTTGAAAAAATTAATAAAATAAAAAAAAATCTTCCGGAACTTAGAAGCAATATTAGAAAATCTTTGAAAAAAAGAGGATTAACAGAAGAATTAATCAACTTGGTATTGGCAGGACATCTTGATGAGTTTACTACTTTGATGAAAGTCTATAAAGAAGATCCAATTTTGATAGCTAAAATGATTACCATTTGGAGATCTGAATTTTCAAAGAAAATGAAAAAAAGTCTTGAAGAAATAGAGGGGATATTTAGTGAAGCAATTTATGAAAAAATTTTAGAAAAAATTAAGAAAGGTATTTTAAAAAATGAAGATGTAAGGGAAGTTTTAATTAATATGGTCCAAGGTCAAGAGTTAGAAGAAGCTATTAAAATAGAAAAAATTAATGATGATGAGTTGGAAGAGAAAATTAGAAAATTAATTAAGAAAAATCCAGGTCTAAGAGTAAATGCTTATATGGGAATAGTTATTAAAGAAATGAAGGGAAAAATTGATGCCAGAAAGGCTATGGAAATTATTAAAAAGATCGTTACAGATTAGTTATTATGTCTCGTAAATATATTGATGATTTAAAAGTTGGAGAAAATATTTTGTTGAAAGGATGGGTTTTTGAAATTCGTGAATTGGCAAAATTAAAGTTTTTGATTCTTAGAGATATGACTGGAATGGTTCAATGTATTATTAAAAATGAAGAATTATTCGAAAAAATTACTAATTTAAGTTTAGAAAGTGTTATTGAAATCAAAGGAAAAATCAAAAAAGCAGATATTAAAACCGAATTTATTAGAAAAGATATTGAAGTAGAAGTTTCTAGTTTAGAAATTTTAAATAAAGCTGAAAAATTGCCAATACAAGTTAATGAAAAAACTATTAGAACCGGTTTAGATAAAAGACTAGATTATAGATCATTAGATGTTAGAAAACAAAGTGTTAATTCTATTTTTAAAATACAAAGCACTATAATTAATTCATTTAGGGAGTTTTTTTATAAAAAAAATTTTATAGAGATACAACCTCCAGCAGTTATCGCTACTTCAACTGAAGGCGGTACTGATTTATTTGAAGTTAAATATTTTAATAAAAAAGCCTATCTTGCTCAAAGCCCTCAATTGTATAAACAGTTAATGGCAATTTCTTTTGAAAAAGTTTTTTCAACTGGAATGGTTTGGAGAGCAGAAAAACATGATACTAGCAAGCATATTAATGAAATAATGCAAATGGATTCAGAAATTGCTTTTGTTGATGATATGGAAGCTATGGAATATCTTGAAGAAATTGTAAAATTTATTGTTAAAAAAGTCTTAGAAAAAAATGAAAAAGAATTAAAAATCTTAGGTTTAAAATTGAAAGTACCTAACTCAAAATATTTAAGGTACAGAGAGGCTATAGCTCTTTTAAACAAAAAAGGATTTAAATTAAAAGTAGGCGATGACTTTGATTCGGAAGCAGAGAGAAAGCTTTGCGAAATTTTTCCAGAAACTATAATTTTTATTTATGAATGGCCTATAGATATGAAGCCTTTTTATATATGGCCAAAAGATGAAAAGAAAAATATTTCTGCGGGTTTTGATGCTATCTATGGGGGTGTTGAAATAAGTTCGGGCGGTCAAAGAGTACATGTCTCAGATATTTTGATAAAACAATTAAAATCTAAAAAATTAAATCCAAGTAACTTTTCTTGGTATGTTGATTCTTTTAGATATGGTGCTCCAATACATTCTGGATGGAGTATTGGTTTAGAAAGACTTACTCAAGCAATTTGCGAACTAAAAAATATTAGGGAAGGAACTCTATTTCCAAGAGATAGAAGGAGATTAACACCTTGAAATTCTCCAGTATAAGTGAGGCAATAAATAAGGGGAAAGGAAAAGTTGCCGTTAGAGGATGGATATATAGGGAAAGAGGGAGCAATAAATTCAAATTTCTAAGTTTAAGAGATTCAACAGAAATTATTCAAATTATTTTGGATAGAAAGAATTTTGAGAAGCAATGGAAAGAAATTGATTCCCTGCAGATAGAAGCAAGTGTTGAAATTGTCGGAGAAATAAAAAAAGACTCACGAGCTCCCACAGGTTATGAAATTAAAGCTAACCAGATAAAGATTATAGGATTGAGTGATAAGTTTCCAATTACTAAAGATCTTAATGAAGAGCTATTAGGTGATAGAAGACATTTATGGATTAGGAGCAGGAAAATGACTTCTATTATGAAAATTCGTTCTACAGTTATGCAATCATTTAGAGATTATTTTAGAGAACAAGGTTTTTATGAATTTCAAACTCCAATAATTATTCCTGGTGGTGCTGAAGAAGGACCCACTATGTTTGAACTTAATTATTATGAAAAGAAAATGTATCTTGCTCAAACTTGGCAATTATATGCCGAAGCTGCCATGTATGGATTGGAAAAAATTTATGGAATTGCCCCTACTTTTAGAGCAGAGAAATCTAGGACATCAAGACATCTTTCAGAATTTTGGATGGCTGAAATGGAGGTTGCTTGGATAGGTTTAGATGAACTTATAAATTACGCAGAAGATATGACTAAATATATCATTAAAAAAGTTTTAAAAAATAATAAAAAAGAATTGGAAATTTTAGGAAGGGATTCTAAAAAATTAACGCCTGCTCTTAAGAAAAAGTTTCCGAGAATTACCTACGATGATGCTTTAAAATTATTGAAAACAAAAAAGAAATTAAAAGTTCCTTGGGGAAAGGATTTAAGGACAATTGAAGAAGAGAAATTAATGGAATTATATGATACTCCCATCTTTGTAACTCATTATCCAAAGGAAGCAATGGCTTTTTATAAACCTAAGGATAAAAATAATCCAAAGGTTTCTAGATGTTTTGACATGTTGGGTCCAGAAGGTTCTGGAGAATTAATTGGTGGAAGTGAAAGAGATATAGATGTTGATGAATTAAAAAAATCGTTGAAATCTCAGGGAGAAAAGTTAGAAGATTATAAATATTATTTTGATATAAATAAATATGGAGCCATACCTCATGCCGGTTTTGGTTTAGGGCCTGAAAGATTAATTAGATGGATCTGCGGTTTGAATAGTGTAAGAGAAGCTATAGCCTTTCCAAGAACAATGACAAGATATAGCCCTTAAGGTTAAATTTATTAAGGGAGATTTCAAGATAAATTTGTATAAGGAGGACAATTGAGAACATGAAAGTATACGTAGGTAATTTACCTTACAATATTGACGGCGATAAGCTGAAAGAACTTTTCGCAGCTCACGGTGAAGTAACCGAAGCTGTTGTTATTTCTGATAGAAATACTGGAAGATCTAAAGGATTCGGATTCGTTACATTTGCTGATGATGATGGCGCTAAGAAGGCTATCAAAGAAATGAACGGAAAAGAATTTGACGGAAGAGAGCTTAAAGTCAACGAAGCTAAACCAAGAGAAGAGTAATTTCTTTTCTAATTTTTAATTTTTAATTTTTAATTTTTATTATTGGATTTTCCTAAATGCATTTTTAATTTAGGCAATCCTAACAAAAGAGGATTTATTTCAAATCCAGGAGATTCTATCCCATATTTAGACAGATTAATTAAATGGATCTGCGGTTTGAATAGTGTAAGA
>PSPM01000012.1 GCA_004195435.1 Candidatus Parvarchaeota archaeon
CATTTAGATTCAAATAAAGAATTTATTTCAGATATTTATGAGGAAGTTAAAGAAAAAGATGATTTATGGTCAGAAACTATCGGAGAAGGAGAATATGTTAGGATTACTTTTGAGAAGAAATTAACTTCTAGTAATGATATAACTATTTTTCCAAAAATTGTTTCTGGAAACCCTAGAATTGAAGTGTATGAAATGGAGGAGGACTACTTAATAACTGAATTTACTAATTTGATTGAAAATGAGTTTAATAAAGTTTATCTTGAAGGCCTCTTAGGGGAACAGGATAGTTTTGATCTTAAAATTTTAGGAGGATCTTTGGAGTTTGATTTAATAATTGATCCAGTAACAGTTGATGACACTGAAGATTCATTTACCGGTTCACTAATTTGCATGATGAAGACTGGAGTACCTATGTACAGTGCGGTGGATCTGATTCTCCAGGATCATTTTTTATTAATTATACAATTCCAAGCGGAGTTACTTCTGTTGATTGGGAATATAAAGTTCAGTCTATGAGGGGAAGAAGAGGAAATTCCCAAATTATAGGGTATTGTTATGATAATTCTGCAGGAGCTTATACTAGTGCACTTTGGACTTGTAATAGTAATTCTTTGTGCCAAGCAAATTATACGCTCCCTAGTGATTGTGTTGGCTCTGCTGGAGAAGATTTAGGAGTTAAAATGTATCTTCAGGGAGGAATTGGTCTTTCAGCGTTAGGATATGAAGAACNNNCGTCTAGCGGTTCTTATGATACTTCAGATTTGCCCTTGAACTTTAATGTTTCACTACGTGAAAATGGAAGCGTAATGTATAGTTTGGATTCAGGAACTAATAATATAACGATGTATCATGGTGCTAATGTGATCGGTTCAGAATTTAATATAACTAATTTGGGAACTTTGTTAGCAGATGACACTCATACCTTCAATGTTTATGCTAATGACACGTCTGGAAATAATAATTATACGGAAAGTGTAAGTTTTACTTTTGAAAATACAAATGTTGATTCTTGTAGAACATTAGATAAAGCTGGAACTGTCTATACCTTAACAGATGATGTCACTACTACTGGAGATTGTTTTACGATTTCTGCCGATAATATAACTTTAGAGGGTGCTGGAAAAACAGTTGATGGAGACGATAGTTCTGGAGATGAAGGAGTTATTGTTTCTGGAAAATTAAATGTAACTATTAGAAATTTGATCATTACCGATTTCGGCAAAGGTATTTATTTTACAGCTGGAACAAATAATTCTTTAATAAAAAATAATAATATTTCTTCAGGACAAGATGGAATCTATATAGATGGAAATTCAAAAGATAACGAAATTGTCGATAATAATTCTAGTTTAAATAGTCTTTCAGGAATTTATTTGTTTTCTGTATCTACTGGAAATCTAATTACAAATAATACTTTAACTTCTAATTCCCTATATGGGCTGCTGATAAGATCAACTTCTCATACGAATGTTACAGGAAATATTGCAAATTTAAATTCTGAAGCAGGAATCCTTATTAGGACAGGAGTGGATAATAATATTATCAATAATATTGCTAATTCAAATAAGAAAGGACTTTATTTCACACATGTTTCTACTGAAAATAATATAGTTAATCTTTCAATTAATGGTTCTACTGGAGATGCTATTTATTTTGGCAATGCAGGTGATGATAATAATAATTTCACAAATGTTAGTATTACCCATACAAATTCTTCCCATTTCGCTATTAATTTTGCTTTTGCAGGAATTGACGGATCTTATTTTATAGATGATTATTTTATTGAAAATTATAGTTTTGCAGGATTGGGTGGAAAAGTAAACTTTAAGAATTCTACTTCTGGAATTGTAAACTTCTTGTCTGCAATAAATGGTTCAGGAACTAACTTTACTAATGATGTAAGGATTAGCTATAATTCTTTAGTTGTTGAATCTGGAAATAATTTTGAATTAAATAAAACTGCCAATATTACTTTATTAAATAAACCTGGATTTGGAATTGCCGATCCAGAGATAAAGAGGGATGGAAAATCTTGCAATGGCTGTTTTAATTTTACCGCTTTATCGGATTCTACTGTTATATTTAACGTTACAGGATTTTCAGAGTATAAAATTGGAGAGAAAAATACTGCTCCTATAACTCCTACTCCCGGAATAAACTCAACTGATGGAACAAATAAAACAGATGAAGATCTCCATTGTTTCGATACTCTTGTTGATCCTGATGGAGATTATATTAACGTTACTGTTTGGTGGTTTAATGAATCAGCTGGAAGCCAAGTTGAGCATATAGCTATTGATTACAATTATAGTTATGCTAATAATACTTTTTTTAATGCAACTCTTTCTTTTGGAAATACTACAAAACATATGAATTGGACTTGTGGAATGAGACTTTTTGATGGAGTTGATTATAGTGCTCAAGGAAATACAACTTTAGGAGTTAATATTACAAATACGATTCCTTCTGCTCCTACTTTATCTAGTCCAGCTCACGCTTCTTCAACTACTGATAGGACTCCAACTTTAGGTTGGAATGCTAATTTAGATGCAGATGGAGATAGTTTAACTTTTGAACTAAATGTTACTTTAATGGCTTCTAGTTCTTGTGTTGACCCAAGTAGACATATTACCTCTGTTAGTGGAACTAGTCATGAGCTTTCCTCTAATTTACTTTGTTTCTATGATAATTTAGATTATTATAATTGGTCTGCAAGAACTTATGATGGGGAAGAATATAGTTCTTGGACTTCATTCAGATCAATAAACATTTCTTCAGAAGTTTCTATAAGTTTACCAAATTCAACAGTTGAATTTTTGACAATTAGTCAATTTGGGACAAATGATACTAGTGATAATTCTCCTTCTCCTTTCTTGCTTCAAAATGATGGTAATTCTTTTATCAATGTAACTATAGAAGCTTCTAATTTATGGAATACTGTAAATAATCCAACATCTAACTACCAGTTTAAAGTTGATAATTATACTTTTGAAAATTATTCTTTCAATTGGGCTCTTTCAAATACTAGTTATGGAAATCTTCCAGTTTCTGGTTCGCCAACTCTAGCTATTTGTTTGTTAAATAACACTAATGCAACAGATACAGTGGAGATAGACCTGAACATTACACTTCCCGTAGATGAAGGATCTGCTATAAGGAATTCAACAGTTACATTTTCAGCTACTTTCGCAGAATGATAAATAAAAAACACATAATCGCAATTGACTTCATTTTATTAGTCGGATCTCTCTTGCTCGTAGCAGGATTAGTAAGTTATGCAAGACCTTTAATAATTGCCCCAATTGATGATTTAGTAACTACGGAAAATTCAATTCTGTTTGAATTTGAAAAGGCAAGTCTTATTTTAATAGATGATAATCCTGAATTTACATCTCCTCAAAAGATAAATGTTGAAAATAATTTAGTTATTAATTTGCAGCCCGGTTTTTATTATTGGAAGATTGTAGGAGCGTTGCCAAGCGAAATTAGAGAATTTACGATAAAATCTGAAATTAATTTAAAGTTGAAAAAATCTGACAGTGGTGAAGATAGTTATCAAATAATTAATGCAGGAAATTTAGATTTGGATGTAGATATTTTGCAGATGGGGGAAATAACTGGAAATATTATTTTGAAAGTAGATGAAGAAAAAGAAGTTTCAGGAACTGAATTTATAGGAGGTGAAAATGAAAACTAAATCTTTTATCTTCTTTTTTCTGATATCTATCATTTTAATTAGTAATGTTTCTGCATTGGGTATAACGCCTGGAAGAACAACCTTTGAATTTGAACCAGGAAAGCAAGAGACAGTTCATTTCAATGTTATAAACTCTGAGCATAAAGATGTTAATTTAGTAGTTCTTATCCAAGGAGAACTTAATCAAAGTATAGCTGTTTCTGAAGTTTCCTTTGAAATGAGTGCTTCAGAAGAACAGAAAGAACTTTCATATACATTTACTATTCCTTCAGATTTATCTCCGGGAACTCATTCTTCTGAGATAGTTGTTATGCAACTACCAGATAAATCTTCAATCGGTGAAGCATTTATCGGAGCAGCTTTAGGTGTTGCAACTCAAATAAATGTTCTTGTTCCATTTCCAGGAAAATATGCAGAATCTAGTCTTAATGTTATTGGACCAGAAGCTGATGGAAAAATTACTTTTGTAATGCCTATTCTAAATAGGGGGAAGTTAGATTTGGTAAGAGTAAAAGGAACTATTGATATTTATGGAGCTCTAAATGAAAAAGTTACTAACCTTAATACTAATGAGATTTCAGTAGCTAGTAGAGAAAGAGGTGAAATTGTTTCAGTTTGGGATACCACAGAAATCCTTCCTGGCACTTATAGAGCGGTTGCAACTATAATCTATGATGAAGATGTTCTAACTTTGGAAAAGCAATTTAATGTTGGAGAGAGGTTATTGGATTTGCAAAATATAGAAGTAAATGAGTTTTCTCTTGGAGAGATAGCTAAATTTGAAATTCTTGTAGAAAATAAATGGGGGGAGGCTATTGTTGGCGCATATGCTCAGATGTTAGTTTATAATCAGGAAAATGAAGTTATGGCTGACTTTAAATCTGCAACCTATGATTTCCCACCATTAGAAAAAGCTTTGATGGTTGCATTTTGGGATACCGCCGGAGTTAAAAAAGGAACTTATGACTCTTCCATATTTTTGAAATATGGACAACAATCTCAACAACAAGAATTAAAATTAGAAGTGAAAAATACTGAAATAAATGTTATAGGAATTGGTTACGTTATATCTAATAAAAGTGGGGGTGGAACCAATAATCTCACTGTTATTTTAATCACTGCAATTGTTTTACTGGTGTTAATTAATTTAGCTTGGTTTTTCTTCTTAAGAAAAAAAGTTAAGAATAGAATTGAATAACAGATATAATCTAGACAGGAAACTTTTATAAAGAAAAGAATTTTATATAAGTTAAGGTAAAAAGATGGATGATACTCAAAAGATTATTGTAGCTTTATTGGTTTTAGCCATTATGTTTTCTGTTTTGTCTCTTTCATTTAGTTTTAATGCTTTAGATAAAAATATGCCTGGAAGTTCTGTTTCTGGAGATGTTGTTGAATCTGGTGGTTCTATGGAGATTAGTTTAACTGTTGAAAAGGCTCCAGAGGTAGTTACAGGATGAAAGGAAATAATTTATTATTGGGATTAGCAGTTGTAGCAGTTGTTGTCTCTATAATTGCGGCAGGTATTACTTATAGATCTATAGATGATTTATCAACTAGATTTACTGCTTTAGTTTCCCAGGGAACTATAAATCTAACCGTGGAAACTTTAGCTATTGTTAATTTTACAAATAACGCAGTTAACTTTAGTTCCGGAAGGGTTAATTCCGCTGCTAGTGCAGCTTCTTTGATCACTACTGGAAGTGGAAGCGTTACAAATGGTAATTGGACTGCACAAGGTGGATTAATAATTGAGAATATAGGAAATGTTAATGTTAGTTTGAATTTGACTGGTGCAAAGACTGCTGCACAATTTATCGGAGGTACTAGTCCAGCTTATGAATGGAATGTCTCTGGACCTGGAGCATGTCTTAATCAAAATGGTGCAAGTGAATCAGGATTAAATATTAATACATTTCATAATGTAAATACTACTGTGGCAGATTCTGAGAAATGTAGGGTTTTCCGGTTTGAAGCAGCAGTAGATGAAATAAGAATAGATTTCAATTTAACTATCCCAGATGATTCTTCTACAGGTGTTTTAACAGATACAATTACGGCTACTGTCGTAGCAAATAATCCTACTGCTGCTTAAAATTTATGATTCAATTTTTTGAATTTTTATAAATATTTATTTACAGAAGATATATAAAATGAGTTTCATTATTTTTTAAATGAAAAAATTGGTGTTATTTTTATTAGTTATTGTTTTATTTTCTAATTTTACTAGTGCTGCCCTCGGAATTTCTCCAGCAATAGTTGAGATTAATTTTGTTCCAGGAGCAGAACACACACTTAAATTTAATATAATCTCTGATGACCCTTTACAAGAAATAGAAGTTTTTTTAGATGGAGACTTTAGCGAATATTCTAGTTTGAGTAAAACAGAGTTAGTTGGAGGAGATTTTGTTATAGTGCAAATAAAATTCCCCTATACAGCCAATAAACCAGGATTTCATAGTTTAACTATTGGAGCTAAGACTGTTCCTTCAGAAACTAGTTTTCTTGGAACAGCTATAGATATTAGAGTTCCGATGAAAATATTTGTTCCTTATCCAGGGAGATATGTTGAAGGACAATTAAATTTACCAGATTCAAATGTCGGTGAAGAAATTCCAGTAGAATTACATGTTATTAATAGAGGGAAAGAAAATCTTTTTGTTAAACCAGATATAGATTTTCTTTCAGAAGAAGGAGATATTATTAGTAGTTTGACTTTCAAACAAGTACAAATAAATACTACTGGGGAAAGATATTTTAGAAAATTTCTAAACACTTCTGAATTTAAACCTGGAAATTATTTGGCAAAGGCAATTATAGATTATGGAGAAATTATCGAAATAAATAGAACATTTAGAATTGGTTCATTATTCGTAGATATAGTTAATTTTACTAAAGAATTACCAGAAGGAGGAATTCAAAGATATTATATAGATATAGAAAGTAAATGGAATAATAATTTGGGAGAGGTTTTTGCAGATGTTAATGTATTTAATGATTTAGAGAATTTTCCTTTTCGTACACCTTCTGTCGAATTAAAAGCTTGGAATAAGGAAACTTTAGAAGGGTTTTTAGATACAAGAGATTTAGATGGAGAATATGATGTAAATATAACTTTACATTATAGGGATCAAACAAATTTTGTTACAGGTAAATTATTAATTAATCCTAAAAGTTTTAACGTTCTCATTTTGACTTCATTATCAGTAATTTTATTGTTGATAGTTATTTTTATTCTTTTACGAAGAAAGAAAGGTATATTAATAAATAAAAATAAAGAAAAAGATGAAAAAAATTAATAATTTTCTTTTTATATTTTCAATTTTTCTTTTTATATTTTCAATTTTTCTTTTTCTTTCAAATAATTTGGCTATTGATTCTCAGGAGTTTTATACCAGTGTAGAAATTAGTAAAAAGAATGTTATGGGGCTTGATGTTAATGGAACAGCTTTAAAATTTGGAAGAATAAGCAGAGGTGGTAGTTCAACAAGAAATATTATTTTTTACAATGATTATGGTTTTCCTGTTTTGGTAGAGACGGAGGTTTCTGGAGATATTAGTTCATTTTTATCTCATGATCCAACTTCTTTAGTTAATGAAGGAGAAACTAAGAAAATTACTTTTTCTGTTATTGCGCCCAGGGACCAAGAAGTTGGATTTTATGAAGGAATTGTCAAATTAAAAATTAAGCCAGTTTAGTGGAGTAAAAAACTATTTAATATCTAATTTGTTTTTCTATGGATGATTGTAGAAAAAAAGGAGCCTTCTGATAATTTTAAAAGAATAGTTTTAGTTGCGATAATTATTATTTCTATTTTAAATATTGTTGCAAATTTTGTTTTATATCAGGGATTTATAGGATTTTCAAGAGCAGTTAGCGGGAGTGCTAGCCAAGCAGAGATTTCTTTTTTTGTTGAAGCTTCTACTGCAGAACCCGCAGCCCCTACAGCTCCTGCCCCTTCTGGAGGGGCTGCGCCCTATTTAGCACCCCCCATTTCTAATTTTATTATAGTGCCAGATTTATTAGAAATCTCTGCAATCCCTGAACAAGAAAAAAAGAAAATTTTCAAAGTAAAAAATATTGGGCAAACTGATTTAGAAATTGATTTAAGTTTACAAGGAATTTCTGATATTTCTTCTTTAGATACCGATAAATTAATTATCAATAAAGGAGAAGAAGATAGTTTTGTTTTGACAATTAATCCTTCTAAAGAAGGAATTTATGCAGGAAAGATAATGTTAAAATCTGGAGAATTAGAAAAAGAAGTTCAGGTTATAGTTGGTGTTAAAAAGGGAAAAAAGATATTTGATCCTGATGTGATAATCTCTGAAGAAGATGAATTTTTTACTTCTGGAAATGATTTTAATTTTTTCATTTCTTTAGAAAAAATAGGAACTTTTGAATTA
>PSPM01000013.1 GCA_004195435.1 Candidatus Parvarchaeota archaeon
TTTTTTCATCTCTAGAAATAATTTTAGAAACAGCCAAGGCACAATTCTCAAAAACTTCATTCAAACTCCCGCCATAACTTTTAAACTTCACATCTGCCGTATGTTCAAAAAATTCATATTTTTTCATTTTATTTCTCCCAGATAAAAATTTTTATTTTTCTAACTGAATTTTGCGGATAAGTATCAAAAGTTGAACTAATAATTCTTTCTGCAGGGAAAATATCTTTTCCAGAAATCAGAATTTCCATTCCACATATATCCTCACTGGGACAAATTTTCAATTCATAATCTAAGAAATCTGGAATTTTACCATCAACAAAAGTATCCATCTCTGTGGAGATTACAAGATTATTATTATTCAATTCATAATCAACTATTTCAGCCCTAAAAGTAGAATTTTTAGAGATTTCTTTAAGAATATCTCTAGCTTTTTCAGAATAATCTACTTCATTAGAAGGAAAATCTCTTATACTAACAATGAAAACAGCAGTCATTATAATTAATATAGAAATTACCGCTTCTAAAGTTTTTATTAACCCTTTTTTGTCCATCACCAAACCTTCACAGACAAATCAGCGAACTCAGATTTGCCATCCCCCCTTATAATTTCAATTCTATCCCTATCTACAAAAACATCAACTCCAGAAGGAATCGAATTAGAAGCAATTATCCCAGTACCATCATCAAACTTAACCTCAAAAGCAAAATTAATTCCAGGAGGCAAACCAAGCTCAGTTTTGAGAGTAGAATAATCTGTTACATATTGAGTTTTCAAGTCATTAAATCCAGATTCAGTTGCAATATTTTTAATATTCGAAGAAGCTATGGTTGGAGCCGGAGTTGTAGGTTCAGAGGGTAGAAGAGGTGCACTTACATGCGACAAAAAAGCATCACTAAATTTAACTTTCAAAAAAGAATTTCCCCCCCTATCAACAACTACCTCAGTACCATCAAATGAAGAAGGAAGAACATACCCGTTATAATCTTCAACTCTAACCTTATACTCAGAATTAATATTAGGAATAGTGAATTCAATTATTGGTCCTGTAACAGCTTGATCAACAACAACAGAATAACTTATAATTTCTTTACTAACTTGCTTAATTATAGAATCACTTACCTCATTCAATGAAACATCTAAAATATCATTATTATCAAAAGGGTCAAAAAACAAAAGGATAGATAGCAAAAAACCAATAAATAACAAAAAAGATAAAATAAATTCTACATGTGACACTCCTCTTTTTTCCATAAATTAAAAAACTAAGCATTCTTTATATAATTTATCGAAATGGAATTAATTAAAAAAATAAAGAATAAAAAAGAACTTATCGGACTTCCAGATTTTTTAGTTAAAGAAAAATTAGAAAATTATTTGGGAAAAAACAAAATCAAACTTCCGCTAAAAGAAAAAGACGAAAAAATTGTGATAAAGGAAGTGCGTTCAAAATTGAGAGAATATGTCGGAAGATTTAGAGTAAAATTTTCCTCAAAAAAGAGAATGGAATTTTTAGAAAAAGAAAAGATTTCTGAATTGCTAAGAACTCACAGTTCAACAAAAGAAAGACTAGATTCAGAATCTTACCTAATTTTGAAGAAAATAATTGCGAAAATGAAACCAAAATCAATATTGGATCTTGCTTGTGGATTAAATCCGATTGCGTTAGCTCAAAAGAACATAAAATACTATGCCTCCGATATCAACATGGAAGACTTAAACATAGTAAAACTATATTTCAAAAAGAAAAAAATAACTGGAAAAGTTTATGTCTCAGATTTAACAAAAGAAAAAAATTTTCCCAAAACAGATCTTTGCCTAATCCTAAAAACTCTAGACATTTTAGAGAAGGGAAACTACAAATTTGCTGAAAATTTAATAAAAAATATACCTTGTAAAGACATGATTATTAGTTTTTCAACAAGAACTCTCTCAGGAAAACCAATGAATAGACCAGAAAGAACTTGGTTCGAAAGAATATTAGAGAAAATAAATTATAAATATGATAAAACAAAAACTTTTAACGAGATTTTTTATATTATTAAAAAATAAATTAAACTCCTGCTGCGCTATAAGCATTAGCCCCAGTAGAAATCAAAAATGCTGCAAGCATCATAGCAAATGAATGCTTTATTCCAGCTCTTAAAGTCCCATCGGATAATTTACCAATCGTAAGTCCGATAAAGAAACCTTGAATCAATAATAAGTACAAGAAAGGACGTGTTAATTTTTCTATAGAAACAACTCCTGTTTCATTCAAATCAGGATTAGCAGGATTCGTTATTGCGCCAAGATTTCCTAGACCTTCAGTTATTGGCAAAACTTTAAATTGCATAATCAACATTATCGCTATAAAGATAAAGAAGATTAGATAACCTTGAACAACCAAACTAGCTATTCCAGCTTTTCTTTCTTTTTTCAATTTTTCAATTTGATAAATAGAATTTGCAACGGAATCAAGAATTCTATCAACTCGCCCTCCAGCACTTTCCGCCTCCTTAAATAAATTTACAGCCCTTCTTATAGTAATACTACCTGTATCATATGAAAAAGTTTCGAAAGCTTTACTTAATGGAATACCCAAAGATATTTGATTAGCCAATTTTTCAACATGGGGGGTTAAGACTCCAAAATTTCTAGTCCTCATATTTAATATGCTTTTTCCAATAGGAGTTCCAGTTTTCACACTTTCCGCTAGATTTCTTGCAAATTCAAGAAATCTTTCATCTTTGTCTCTGGCAACTTTACCTTCAGCAATAACATTAACAACAAATGGCAAAAGTAAAATAACAATTGCTATTCCAAAAAGAAAATAAAATAAGGGCTCATTTCTAAAGAAGATTATATCCACAACTAAAATAATCAATGCCCCGATTATTCCAATGAGGTGAAATTTTTTTAGTTCCATTTAATATCCAGGTTGTTTCAAATGTATGAAAGTTAAAAATAATATGTTAATCAAAAAAACTATTCCAACAACTGCAAGGGTTAATTGATCCAAGGTTAACCCTGCAATATCTATACCGCTTACAGAAATCATAATAAGTAAAAGAAGTAATATCATGGGGGCTGCAATCACTATACTAATATAAATATCCATAAGTGTCTCAATACCTTTGGCATACTTTTCCCTTTCAAGACGATATTCCAGCAATAAACTTTGAGATCTTTTAGTAAAAAATTTATTTATATCCCCTCCAGAGTTTACTGTTATACTAATACCTGTCAAAATTTCAGCAAGTTTTTTACTAGGGGTAGCATTAGAAACATTTCTAAGAGCAGTAGTTAAGTCATAACCATAAAGATTAAGCTGATTCAAGATTTTTCTTATTTCTTTCCCAGCATATTTATATTCGTTACTTAGGCCAATTATTTTGAATATTTCCGAAGGCTTGATACCGCTCCCAGAAACAGATGACATATGTATAAGAACAAAAGGAAGTTCTTTATCTATTTTATTTCCTAACATTTTCCTCTCAGTATTTGGATAAAAATAAATAACAAAACCCATAAAAACTGGCAAAACTAAAGGTATCCAAAAAGTATAAAGTAATCTCATAAAAAATTTACCTTCATAAAAAGAAACAAGTGGCCAAGTTAAACCAACATTAAAGAAAAGAAAAAAGATTGCTAAAAATATTCCTACAAAAAAAGATAAAAAAACAGTAAATAAAAGCATAGAAATATATGTCAATGTTAAGACATCTAGATTACTTTTTTTCAAATTAAAACTAAGAATTTTAAAAGATTTTTTTTCTAACAATTTTTCAGCTTTTTTCAAAAAAAACTTATTAGCTAATTTTCCATAAAAATTAACTTCCTTATGTTCTTTGATTTTTTCTTTGACGAGAAATTCTCTCCTTTTTAACCTTTTTATCAAGTCCTTACTAATATTCAATTGTTTCAAATATTCTTCAGTATCTTCTTTTTTAAGGTAAGCTTTTTCTTCCTTACCTTTTATGCCTTCAACAATTGGGAATCTTTTGCTAGGAATTTTTCTTGTCAAAGAAATCTCATCCAACAAAGAGGGCAAAGAATCATTAAGAAGTTTAATTCTACTTTTCAAAGAATTAACAACATTTAAAATCATTTTCTTTTGAACATTATCAGAATATTCAGTTTTTTCAACAAAATCAACAAGTTGTTTAGACATAGCAATCTCAAGAAGAATATTATCTTTTATTTTGTCAATCATATTATTCCCCTAATCTTTCTTTGCAAATTTATAACTTCTTTTTTAGCAGACTCAAAAAGTTCAACATCCTTATCATGATAATATCTTTCCATTGTTTCAACCGCATCATTTAGAGCATTCAGAAGCTGAGACAAAAGTAAAGCATCTTCTCTTTTCATATATATAGATAAACTTTTATCTATTTATATATTTTTAATCAAACACTAATTCCATATCTAGAAAGAACTTTTGTTGGATTTTTATAATATTCACTAATAATTTGTTGCATTTGATCAAATCCAAATATTTTTTTCTTATACAAAGTATAAAGCAATTTAGCTCTAAGGATAAATTCAGTTTGTAATTTTTCAGAAGATAAACCGAATTTTAAAGCTATTTTTTCAAAAACTTTACTATCTCTTTTATAATAAAAAATATCATCGTAAGGATTCCAAACATAAGGAGTATTAATTAATGCAGGTCCTTCTTTTTTTACATCTACAATTTCAACAACTTCTCTTAATCTTCTAGTATCTTTTTTCTTAACAATAGCGTGAGTCATTATAGCAACACAATCTAATGTATTTACTAAAGTGGGAGATAATTCTATAGGGGGAGTTTCTAATCTTTTCATCATACTATCCACTGATTCAGCATGCATTGTACTCAAAGATGGATGTCCAGAAGCCATTCCCTGAAAAAGAACGAAAGCTTCTTTACCTCTAACTTCTCCTACAATTACATAATCTGGATTTTGTCTGAAGGAATTTCTTAACAAATCAAATAAATCTACTTCTCCAACTTTTCCAGTTCCAACAGAAACTCTAGCAACAGCAGGTAACCAATTTTCTCTAGGAAGGTTTAATTCTCTTGTATCTTCAATTGATACAACTCTTGCTTCAGGAGGGATAAAAAATGCAAGGGCATTCAAAAGAGTAGTTTTTCCAGAAGCAGTTCCCCCACTAATAAAAATATTAGATTTGTATTGAATAAGTATCCAGAAGTAGGCAAGCATTTCCGGACTTAAAGTATTCAGGGAAATAAGTTGAGTGGGAGTCCAAGGAACTTTAGTGAATTTTCTTATTGTAAAAGTTGGACCTTTCGAAGTAATATCTTCCGTATAAGTAGCATTAACTCTGCTACCATCAGGAAGAGTAGAATCAAGTAAAGGTTCGGAATATGAAATATATTTCCCAGATCTTTGAGCTAATTTTTCAACAAAATTAGATAATTTACCCATTTCACTATATTCCAAATTAGTTTTTATGTTTCTATAAATTCTATGAACAATATAAACCGGAGTTCCAGTACCATTACACTCAATATCTTCGATAAAATAATCCTTTAGGAAAGGCTCAATTTCATTAAAACCTATAAAATTTCTATACAAGTAATAAGAAATTTTTACATAAGAATCTTCAGGAAGTTTTATATTTAGTTCATTCATCAAAAGTCTAGTAGTTTTGTCAACATAATCCATCATTTTTTCTTTGGTTTTTTCAACCAAAACATTGATATTAATCAATTCAAGCATTGCAGCTTCAAGTTTTTTAAGTGTCTCTTTTTCATTATCATCTAAAATAGGTTCTTCTATATCATATCTAAGTTCACTAGATTTATGATCCCAATAAATATGAGCATTAGCATAAGGAGAAATTAAAGAATATCTTACATCAATTTTAGATTTATCTTCAACTCTTGGAAGGGCAGGGATAGCTGGAGAAGGATTTATTTTAAACACCATCTTTTTTATAATTAATAAAATATTTATTTAAATCTATCTTTTATCCAATTGAAAAAACTATTCTAAGTTTGCAAGAAACAGTACAAGTCGGATCAATACCCTCATTCTTTATAATAAATTTATACGGAGTTTTTGCATAGTTAATAGTTTTTTTACCGCCACTTAAAAGTAACCCTCCCTCATCAAATTGCAAATCCTGTCTAACATTCAATTTTAAAGATATTTTGTGTTCTTTCAAACCTTCAGTAGTTATCACATTAATTTTACCTATTATCGGAATTTCTGCCCCAGGTTTAGAATAAATTGTACTACTATCCTCAATTTCAAAAAATATGAGATCATTGTCCATATCAAAAATCAAACTTCCCCTCTTCATACTAAATTCAACATTTCTAACATTTCCAGGGGCTTGACTAACTTCTTCAATTTTCAAAGATATTTTTTTCAAAGATTTTATAGATTGCTCAATAACTGCTCTATCTTTTGCTTCATTAATTTTAGGAGTTACAATAGTTAAAACAAGAGCAATTAAAGACAAACCAATCAAAGTATAAATTACAGTTTCAACCCAGATTTGACCTTTTTTCATTATTAAATTCCTCCTCCAGTACAAGAATTTCCAATTTTAATTGAATCTCCGTCATCACAAGTTCTTCCGGATTCTAAAATTGGAAAAACCTCAACTCTATCATAAACTCCAGAAACAACGTAAGTTTTGACTTCTCCAACACCTGGAACTGATAACAAACCACCCATATCAGCCCCATACATCTTCATATCTGAATTACTTCCACCTTCACTAACATCTATAACCGTTGAACTTCCACTAGCAATTAATCCAACCTTAAATCCCGTAATGGCTGCATTTTCTATTCTAACAGAAAATGAAGTCTCTCCATTAGTTGTACAAGTGTATCCTAAATCTTCAAGTTTTATATCATCCATTATGTCAAAACATTCCTTGCTTTTGTCGAGATTTTCATTGGTGAATTTAATTACAGTTGGAGCAATTATACCAATAGTTACAACAGTTAAAGTAATTATTAATACCGTAGCAACAACCGGAGATACACCTTTTTTTCCCATGTTAATTAATCATATTGCAGCGATTGGAAATCCAACAGAATCATCACAAGTATGCACTACTTTTCCGCCACTTTCTGTTTCTCCAAGAATCATTGGAATAACATGTAATTCAGTAGCAGGTTCTCGATCATAATCGAATGAATTACTTTCACCTTGGGCAAGAGTTTGTTCTTGAATATTTGTAACTAAAATCGTTGCAGCCCCCCTTTCTTCCCTCTATTAACCACTTCTATTTCTCCAGCGTTATCGTTATATCCTGCTTCAAAATTAATATCGTCACAAGACATATCAACTGCCCTGTCACTTTTTTGAGCACTCTCTTCAACAAAACCTCTGGCCCAAAGAAATATTATAACTCCAAGTATGATAACTATCGAAATCAACAAAACAGTAGCTATAACTGGAGACACACCCTTTTTTTTCATATTATATTTTATATTCATGAGCTTTTATATTTAACTTTTTATTATGGGCACAAAACAAGAGTTTTAACAACTGAATTATCGCACAGAACTCTTTGATTATCAACATACATGATTGGTTCAATTTCTAATTCTTTAG
>PSPM01000014.1 GCA_004195435.1 Candidatus Parvarchaeota archaeon
GCTCTGAATACTTTAGTGGTTAAATTGGATTCTGAGAAAGGAGTAGAAGTAGTTAATAAAAAATATCATGATGTGAAAAAAGTAGAAGATGCTGATAATTTGTTCCATACATTTGCAGAAGTTGAAGCAGATTTTTCTGATTTAAACTCTTTTTTTGGAATTATCTTTAATTATATGCCTGCAAATATTGAGATCTTTGACCCTGATAAATTAAAGATAAACAATGATGAACTTAATCAACTTTCAAATTTTATACTTGGAAAACTTCACCAATATGATTCTATAGCTAAAAAATTAATGGGTGAAAGAGAAATAATGATTAATCAGATACGGGCGTTGAAAGGTGAAATTCCTATAGTTAAAGCACCCATAGGAAAAAAAGAAACTAAAAAAAAGAAGGCTAAATCTTCTTCGAAAAAGGCTGATAAGAAGAAGGCAAAGAAGTAGAATTTCTTTTTTCTACTTCACTAATTCTTTTCTTAAGAGGATTTTTTTCTATTTTTTTGGACTTATAAAATTTAGCTAAGACAATTATTAAAATTATTAAAATTATTGCCCCTATCAAGTATCCAACCCATGCATAAGATTGTTCCTCTTCTATGAGTTCACAAGATCCCGTACAACAATTAGAATAGTCTAAAGTTATCCTTACTGGGACAGAACATTCTTCTTCTTCTGTGCAAGATTTTCCTTCGATCTCGCTACAATAATATTGTTCAATTTCTGAGTAATCTTCTTCTAAATAAGGAGTTACTACCTCTTCTTCAACTTCTGTGTAAGTTATATTTATAGTTATATTGGCTGCTAAATTTTCTGAAATTGCGAATAGTGTTGAGAAAATTTGCTCTCCAGAAGTTTTTGTGGTTAATGATAATTCTAACGTGTCTCCTGCTTCTAAAGATTCTATTTCTTTAGGAGATACTTCAAATAATGCTTCATCAAAATCTAAGGTGATATTATTAATTGCTTCTCCCCCTACGTTTGCTATTCTAAAAGGTAATGATTTTATTTCGTCAATGAAAAGAGTTCCTTCTATTGAATTTGGTACGAATCTTAGAACATCTGTAAATTCTAATTCTAAAACTAATTCTGGAGTTTTATTTAATATCATTGCGGGAAAAGAATACATTCCCAAATCTATATTCTGAAGACCTAATTGAGTATTGTCAACTTGAAAATTAATAATATTCTCTCCCGGTTCTAAGATTATTTCCCTTTCTTCTGGGAAGTTTGTAGATATTGTTTCATCTAAATCTTTGTTTAAATTTACAATTATTTCAAAATCTTTACTGGTTGTTGTTAATTTTGGTTTTATTGAGTAAGGAGCTAATTCTCCAGAAACAGAAATATTTTCATAGTGATCTATTATTTGTGGAACTCCTTGAACAGTTGTTTTTATATCTTTAATTATTAAAGTGTAATTATTTTCGAAATTGGGCATTTTTGCAAAAAGAAAATATTTTCCACCCAACTGTTTAAAATCGTAATCAAAGGGGACTTGAACGTTATTCCTTTTCAGAATTATATTTTCTTTTTTAATTAATTCTAAAATATTTCCATGTATTTCTGTAATTAAATTTTCCCCAGGATTATAGGACTCTTTTTTATCTATTGAGATGGCTAAAGTTGAAGGAATTAACAAAATTAAAATAAACAACCCTATTTTTTTCATGAAAAATTTTAGTTAAGAAGTTATATAAATTTGTTTATCAATTAATTACTCATTTCTTTTAATTTTTTTAATGTTTCATCAAATTCTTTGTCTTGTTTATCCATCTTTGCTACTTGTCTAACTGGAATTTGTTGAGAAGGCATTCTTCTTGGATGTGGCCGCCTCATAGGCATCCTCCTAAATGGTGGCCTTGGAGGCCTTCCCCCCCTCATTGGAGCTGGAGGCCTATCTCCACCTTTTTTCCTAAATTTAGAAAATAAGGATTTTAGTTTTTTCCTAAAAATTATTCCTACTATCACTAGAATTATTAATAATGATAAAATTATTATTAATGTCCAATTTGTACTTTTTTCTTCAGAAGGTGTGCAACAAATATCTTCTGAATTTGGACAGCTAACTGAGTCATCTTCTATTTCTGAATCTAAACAGGATTCGTAGCAACTTCCGCCCATATCTGCACAAGGGTTTAGAATTTCTTCTATTTCCTTACATTCACCTAGGCAGCAACTTCCTTCGCTTGATTGAACTTCACTTCCTGAACAATCTTCACTAGCTGAGCATATTTCTCCAGATTTTTCTGAGCAACTTTCAATTGTTGGTTCTACAGAGCAACATATTCTTGGTGTTGGGCAAGAGCGCCCTATCAATTCATCTCCGCCGGCATCTGAACAAGAAAATGCTGATTGGCAAGATCCTGCTGGTCCGCAGGCATCTGAAATATCTCCTGAGCTACTAACCGTAACTGTTTTAGGCCATCCAGAATATAAAATGAATGCTGTATCCCTCAGATTGTTATTATTCCAGCAACCTGTAGAAGTTTTTATTCCTAATAAATAATTTCTAGAATTTTCTAATTCTGTTGCTGATGTTCCTTGCAAGGATAGCATTGCAAGAGCTGTGTCGTAAAACTTATTTCCTGAACCTGGAGCTTGCCAATATTGCTCTTGTTTTTGTGATTGTACAAGTTGATTGTATTGATCATCTCCATTAGTTAAAAGAAATAAGAAGGAGCTTGGAAAATATTTTTGATTATCTTCTGCTAATGCTAATAAATATGGGAGTGTGTCCGACATGTCCTCTCCTGCACTTTGCAGAGCCAATGCTGACCAAAGAGTACCTTCATAATTACAGGCATTTCCTGTTTTGAAACATTTAGATTTGACTAATTCTGTTGTCGTTCCAGAAGAAGAAGCTGCATTAGATTCTGGAGAAATATATAGTGTTTCTGAGCCGGACTTTCTATAAACCAAACTGGTAACAAAATCTGCATCACAGGAAATTTCAAATGTTTTATCTAAACATAAATTCTTTATTAGTAATCCGTATCCTGAAGAAGAAATTGAAAAACAAGTTCCTGGATTTCCAGAAACTGTCATGTCTTCATTTATATTTACTGTTTTTACTGTACTCTCATAACTTAAGGTGCAAGTAGAATAAACATGATTTTGGATATCTATTTGTAAAAACCAGGCTAGATCTGTTGAAGTTTCTTTTTTTGCAAGTAAATATGATTCTATATCTTCTGAATTTTTATCTATTCTTTGATATGCCAGAAGAGCTTGCGCTGTTTTTTTTAATTTGCAAGAACTACTTGGCCAACAATCATTTCCTTTTTCTTGTTCTATTTTATCTTCTAATTTTTGTTGAGAGCCAAGGGCGAGTGTTGAAAAAATTGCTTCTTCTAGAGAAAGACTTGATGTTTCTTTTTCATCAATTATTCCCTGAAGACACTGATAAGCTTCATCTACCTCATTTGTTTCTGGAATTTCCGTTTCGGTTATTTCTTCTTCACTATTATCTTGCGCTAAACCTATTGATATTGAGGAAATTAATAAAATAAAAAATAATACTATTACTCCTAGTTTTCTCATTGATTATTCAAGAGAAACTTCTTTAAAAATGTTGCTCAGTTATTTTTTTTCTTTATTTTACGAATTACTTCGACTAGTGGATTTTTGACATTCGGTTGTTTATCCAACAGGTTCAAATCTTTATAGAAACTATCATTTGAATAATTGGGGGGAAGTATTTTTCTTTTCTGTTTAAAATGCCACTCGATTTGACTTTTCAAATATCCTTCTTTTAATGGGGGGCTATTTTTTTTATTCCAATCTCTTATTTTATTATTTATAAAATCTGGTTTGAAATTTAAGGATTTTAAAAAAGTTAAGAGGACAAATAATCCCCTTTTTCTTCCATCTTTTAATCCTTTTAAGAGTTTTTTAATTGAATTTGGGAAGTCTCCTTCAGTAACTCCTGAAATATCAACTGGTTGGTAATTTGAGTATTTTCTTTCTAAATTTCTTTCTTCTTTTTTTTCCTGAGAATTTTTCCATTCTATTGCTTCAGATAATAATTTTTTTGCTTCATCTTTTTCTGGAGTTAGGTAAAATTCTCTCACTTTTATTCCTAATGGATTTGCATCTTTAGGAGAAAAGTTTTCAAGTTCTTCCTTTAATAAAACCATGCTTGAAAGAGCCGTCTTTTCATGTAATGAATAAGGCATTCTAAATAAATGTCTTGAAGCTACTAACACAAGATCTAAGGAAGCTATCTTTTCTGCAAATACTTCTTCCTTGAAATCTGATTCATTAGCTTTACTTAGTTTTGCTTCTCTTGAATATACGACCTTATTTTCTGAATCATGTAATTTACTTAATGAAGAAGCAGTTAGATCTTTATTTGAAAAATACTCTTCACTTTTTTCAACATTATAGAATCCTAAGCAAGTTGGTTCGATACATTTTATTTTTCTTTTAGTTATTTTATGATTTGGTTTTTTTATTATATTTCCGCATTCTTCACATTTTAAGGTAAACATTGTTCCTTTCTTTGCTTCTGTTCCATCTGAATAAACTATTTTTGTTATATCTTCTTTAGAAAGATTTGTCCTTTCTTTTAGCGCCTCATAATTTATATCGGATTCGCTGACTATTTTATTATATTTTTGTCTTATCTTGTACATTAAAAATTCTGAAATTGCTCTCGGCCATTCTGGGAACATTTTTTTTGTCTCTATTTCATTAAATTTTTCCGGAAAAGCTAGAGAAGGCACGATTATATGAAATCCCTTGCTTCCTGAAAATTTTATTCCGTAATTCTTTATTCCATAATCTTCTAAAACTTCTATAATTAACTTTGCAGCTATTTTTGAATAGTCTAAAAAGGGTGAATCGATATCTATTAGTAAATCCCAAGCTTTTCTTAATTCATCTTGTTCTTCGCGAGACATATCTAAATTTATTTGGAAAGTATCTTCCCACAACTCTTCTGAACAATGAAAAGAAGTGGTTCCCTTATTTGCCAAGTTCATTACCTCTGATATGTATTGTAATGAATCAGGTCTTTTTCCGAATCCTTGAAAATATCTTGGTATGACTTCTCTATCTTTAGAAAAATTAAAAATTGCTTGTTGAACTTTGGGATTTGAATAATATAGTTTTGTTATAGATTTTATACGTTTCTCTTTTTCGGACATACTTTAGTTAGTTTGTTAAGTTTTTTATTAATTGTTGTTGTATGTTGTTGGAAAACACGATAAACCTTAAAAGTCTGAAAAGATAAGTTTTTTTATGAAATTGAAATTAGATGATCCTCGTGTTTTTGCTAATTTAGTTGGTGTTATTTCTGAGCTAGTTACTGAGGTGAGATTAAAAGTTAATAGTTCTGGAATGAATTTAGTTGCTACAGATCCGGCTAGTGTTGCAATGGTTCATTTTCATATTCCTTCCGAATTATTTTCTGAATTTCAATTAGATGAAGGAAAAGAGGAAGTTTTAGGAATTAACCTTGGAAATTTGAAAAATATTTTAAGAAGATGTAAATTGGGATCTTCATTGATTATTGAAAAAGCGGATAATTTTCTTAAACTTGGAATTAAAGATAAAATTAAAAGAGATTTTACTCTTGCACTTATTGAGGTTGAAGGTGAAGAAAGGGAACTTCCTGAGTGGGAATTTAAGAGCATTGTTAAAATGAGCTCAGATAAATTTGTAGATTCTATCGAAGATTGTATGGTTGTTTCTGATGCTTGTACCTTTGCTGCTGATTCAGATAAATTTGTTATAGAAGCAAAAGGCCTTAATTCTGCAAGATCAGAATTTTCCGGTGAAGATATTGAGATCTTTTCAGATAACAATATTTCAAGATTTTCTTTGGAATATTTATCTAAGTTCATTAAAGGTGCAAAGATAGCTGACAGAGTTGAGATTAATTTTTCAGACAATCATCCAATGAGACTTAATTTTCCAACAGGTAAAGTAATGCTTTCTTTTGTATTAGCTCCTAGAATTGAACAAGAAGATTGATCAATAGAGAGATATAAATTGAAAAAGATTATAAATGATCTATAATTATTAGATGAATGAATAAAAGAGGGCAAGTTTCTATTTTCGTTATTGTGGCTATAGTCATCGTTGGAGTAATTTCCTTACTTTATGTTTTTCCTCAAATAAATGTATTTGCTGAGGAAATAAATCCTACAAGTTATATGAGGGATTGTATTAAACCTGAACTTGAAGATATAATTTATGTCCTTAGTAGCCAAGGAGGATATTATTCTCCGACGAACTATCATAGATATAATGATAACAAGATCCAATATCTATGCTATATTGGTGAAGACTATAAGCCATGTATTATCCAACAACCGTTATTGAAGAAAAAATTTGAAGATGAAGTAATTGAGCAAATAACTCCGGTTGCTAATGGATGTATAGCTAATTTAAAAAAAGCGTATGATTCTAGAGGTTATATAATTGAATCTGTTCCTTCTGAATTTGAATTTAAAATAGGACTTGATGAGATGGTTTTTGTTTATTCTGATCCGATTACAGTTAAAAAAGAAGGAACGCAAACTTTTAGGAATATAGAAATAGAATTAGAGAGTAAACTCTATGATCTTTTGATTATTTCAACAAGCATCATTCAAGAGGAAGCTTCGGTTGGCGATTCGGAAACACTTAATTACATGAGGAACTATCCAGATCTTAAGATTGTGAAAATAAGGAGGGAGGGTACAACAATTTATGAAGTGAGTAATGCAATAACTAAAGAAAAATTTAGTTTTGCAACTAGAAGCTCTGTATTAAAAAATATTATATAAAATGGTGAAAAAAATTATTTTGGTTTTATGCTTTATGATCTTATTTAGTCTAGGCTCTTTTATTTATCCTGCTAGTTCTCAGGCAAGCTCTGTTTGTTGTGAGAAAACATTATCTGGGACTTATTGTCAAAATGTTCCGGCAAATGAATGTAATAATGATTATGATACTCAACCTACAAATTGTGATTCTACTAGTTTTTGTGAAACTGGAATTTGCTTTGATTCAACTGAAGGAACTTGTTTAGATAATGTTGCCAAAGTGAGTTGTGAAGAAAATGGTGGAGCCTGGCTTGATGAGGAAAATCCCTCTCAATGCAAT
>PSPM01000015.1 GCA_004195435.1 Candidatus Parvarchaeota archaeon
ATTACAATTTCTTGAAAAAAAGAAAATATTGAAAATAATTCAAAAAAGGAAAAGGATTATCGAACTTGGAACAAATGGAATTTACTATAAAAAATTAAATCTTCCAGAAAGAAGATTACTTATTTTATTAGAAAAAAAGAATCATCTTCCGCTTATGGATGCAAAAAAAGAATCTAAATTAACAGATAACGAATTTAAAGTATCCCTGGGTATTTTGAAAAAAAAAGCCCTTATTAAATTGTCAAATGGAAAACTATCTGTCATGGCTCATAAAGAAGAAATAGTAAAAAAATTCTTAGAAGAAAAATTATTGGAATCTTTACCTAAAGAAGAAGAAAAACTTGAACCGGAAGAAAAACTTGCTTTTGAAAATCTTCAAAAAAGAAAAGATATAATAAAAGTTGAAGAAGAGAAAAAGATTAGATTTGAATTAACTGATTTAGGGAAAAAACTAGCTGGAAAAGAAATAAAAATAGATCTTTTAGAAGAAGTAACTTCAGAAATGATAAAAAGCGGAACAAAAAATAAATCTTTTAGAAAATATAATGTAAATGATCATGTTTCTGCAATTAATGGTGGAAGAAAACATTTCGTTAATCAATCCATAGAATACGTAAAAGAAATATGGAAAGATTTAGGATTTAAAGAAATGACTGGAAATATGGTTGAAACTTCCTTTTGGGATTTTGACGCGTTATTTCAACCTCAAGATCATCCGGCAAGAGATATGCAAGATACATTTTATCTTAAAAATAAAAAAGAAAATATACTTCAAAAAAAAGAATTAATTGAGGCTGTTAAAAAATCTCACGAAGAGGGAGTTGCAGGAAGCAAAGGATGGAAATACAAATGGTCAGAAGAAGAATCAAAAAAATTACTTCTAAGAACACATACAACAAATTTATCTGCAAGGACATTAGCAAGCCTAAAAAAAGAACAAATACCTGCAAAATTCTTTGCAGTTGGAAAAGTTTTTAGAAATGAAACAATAGATTGGTCTCATGGAACAGAATTTTATCAAACTGAAGGAATTGTAATAGATCCTAAAGTAACTTTTAGACATCTTCTAGGATATCTAAAGGAATTTTATAAGAAAATGGGATTTGAAAAAATAAGATTTAGGCCAGGTTATTTTCCATATACTGAACCTTCAGTAGAAATAGATATATTTCATCCAGAAAGAAAGAAATGGTTAGAGCTTGGAGGTGCTGGAATATTCAGGCCAGAGGTAACAGTTCCTTTATTAGGAAAAAATATTCCAGTATTAGCTTGGGGGCAAGGACTTGATAGGATAATAACAGATTATTACAAAATAAAAGATCTTAGGGAAATGTATTCCAATGATTTGAAAGAATTAAGAGAAAGGAGAGTTTGGATAAAATAAAATGGCAATAGTAAAATTTCCCAAAAAAGAATTAGAAAAACATTTTAAAATAGATGGAAAAATGCTTGATAGGATAAGCATGTTTGGATGTCCATCAGAATTTTCTGGAGAAGATATAGAAGTAGAAATATTCCCAAATCGTCCAGATCTAATTTCTATGCAAGGATTTATTAGAGCAATAGAAGCATTTGAAGGAAAAAATACTGGAATTAAAAAGTATAATGTACAAAAACCAGAAAAAAATTATAAAGTAAAAATAGATTCTTCAGTAAAAAATATAAGGCCTTATACAACATGTGCGATAATTAAGGGATTAAAATTAGATGATGAAAAAATTAAAGAAATAGTTAATTTTCAAGAGAAAATACATTCAACTCTTGGAAGAAATAGAAAAAAACTAGCCATCGGAATTTATCCTTTAGAAAAAATAAATCTTCCAATAAAATATGAAGCAAGAAAACCTGAAAATATAAAATTTACTCCGCTAGGTTTCTCAAGAGAAATGAATGCTGCACAAATTCTAAGAGCTACTCAAGTTGGAAGAGAATATTCACACCTATTAAAAGAAAAAGAAAAATATCCTGTGTTTGTAGATGCAAATTCTAAAATAATGTCTTTGCCACCAATAATTAATAGTGATGAAACTGGAAAAATTACAAAAGATACTAAAAATATTTTTATTGAATGTTCAGGATCGGATCTTAATATATTGAATAAGACATTAAACATACTTGTAACCTCTTTAGCAGAAATGGGTGGAAAAATATTTTCAATGAAATTAGAATATGGGAAAAATATAATTACTCCGAACCTAGATTCTGAAAAAATAAAAATATCTATTGAAAATGTGAATAAAATACTTGGTTTAGACTTAAAAGAAAAAGATATTTCTAAACTTCTAGAAAAAATGGGGATGGACTATAATCATGGGCAAGTAGAAGTTCCTGCTTGGAGAACTGATATTTTACATGAGGTAGACATTATAGAAGACATAGCAATAGCTTTTGGTTATGAAAACCTAGTTCCTGAAATTCCTTCACTTTCAACAACTGGAGAAGAATCAAATGAAAGTAAATTGAAAAGAAAAATCTCAGATCTTCTTATAGGTCTTCAATTTATAGAAGTATCAAGTTATCATATGATAAAAAAAGAAGAGGCAAAAAAAATGAAAATAAAATCCAAAATAGAAGTAGAAAATTCAAAAACAGATTATAAATTCCTTAGACCAAATTTATTAATTCCCATATTGAGAACATTATCGGGAAATAAAGACAATGAATATCCTCAAAAAATATTTGAGATTGGAAAAGTCTTTAATGAAGAAAAAAATAAAGGGAATAACATTATAGAATCAGAAAAATTAGTAATTGGACTAACTCCTGGAAACTTTACAGAAATTAAACAAATATTAGAATATTTGGACAGATCATTAAATCTGAATTTTGAACTATCAGAAGCTAAAGCTGAAGGGTTAATTGAAGGAAGGACTGGCAAAATAATGTTAGAAAAAAAAGAAATCGGTTATTTTGGAGAAATGCACCCAGAATACCTAAAAAAATGGAATCTGAAAATGCCTTTGGCAATATTAGAAATAAAATTGGAAGAAATATTCTATAGATTATCTAATTATAATTAGAAAAATTTTCTGAGGAATTATTATCATTTTTTGAAGATAAGGATAAATATAAGAGGTTAAGAGATTCCTTAGAATTTTTAGCAATTCTTATTTTTTTTTCAATATTAACTTCTTCAAAGGGAGTTAAAGATAATTCTTTATAAGAATTTAACAAATTAGTATAACTTTCAAGTTCAGTAATATATTCTGATAAAAATTTGAAATCTCCGGATTGAAAAAAATCATCGTCTGATTTCTCCTCAAATTTTTTGTTATAATGATTTAGAGAGCTCTCTAAATTATTGATTTCTTTTCTCATATTTTCTTTAAATTTTCCATTATCTTCAAAACTATTCATGTTATTACTAAAGAATGATAAGTTAAATATCTTTCTATTTTCACATAATTATCAAAAAGATTTATATATAATGCAAAAGAAAAAAATCTATGTCTAGAAAAAAATTGAATTTAGCGATTTTAGGAAGTGCTACACTTCCAATTCCACCATTTAATGGATATGGTGGAACTCAAAGAGGAATATACGATTTAATATCTCATCTTAATGGGAAAGGGCATGAAATTCATCTATTTGGTCCAGGAGATAGTGATGTAAAAAATTTAGAAAATATTATCTTACATGCTCCAGTAAAAAATTCAATTTGGATTCCTGAAAACAAACTTCCAGTAGAAATTAAAACAAAAGAGGAGAAAAGACATTATGAAGAATCAATAGACCTTTTGAAAAAAATTGATTTAGAAAAAAAATTAGATGTTATAAATATAAGGACAGATAACAGCGAAACAATAAAAAAAGTAGTTGAAAATTTTGGAAAGGAAAGAATTATTTATAGTTTGCATAATGTTAAAAATTTAGAAAGAGTTGAACTAATAAAAGAATTAGGAGTGCAATGTATTGCTCATTGTAGAAACCATAGAAAGGAGTATAAAGATCTTCAGAATATATCTACTATAATATATGGAGTAAATGTAGAAAACTATCCATATTCTGGAAAAACTTTGATGCAGACGGAAGAAAAACCAAAATTAGATCTTCTGAAAAAATTGAAAAAATTGAAAAAAGATTATTTAATTAACATTGGAGGAATTGGTAAGCACAAAGGACAAAAAACTTGTATAAGGTTGGCATTAGAAACAAACAATAATCTGATAATTGCTGGAGAACCGCAAGACAGAAAAAAAGATGATAACGGTAGATATTTTCAAGAAAATATAATTCCAAAAGTAGATAATAATCAAATATTTTATTTTGGGAATGCTAATGAAGAAGAAAAAAAAGAATTGTTAAGATATTCTAAAGGATTTTTATTTCCTTCTGGATTTGAAGATACTACGTGGAGCGAACCTTTTGGGAGAGCTCCAGTTGAAGCATTAAGTTGTGGAACTCCAGTAATTGCATTCAGAAAAGGATCTACTTCAGAAATTATTTTTAACGGATTTAATGGATATTTATTCGATTCCATAGAAGAAGCGAAAGAAAAAATAAACAGTCTAGATAATATCAGTAGAAATGATTGCAGAAGAACAGCTTTCAAAAAATTCAACAGTAAAAGAGTTGCTGATGAATATGAAAAAATATTCTATGAAACAATAAAAAAATAAAAAAATAAAAAGATTTTTAGCAATTAGTTAGATTCAGATTCATTACTATTTTCAGATTCTTTAGATTCAGATTCATTACTATCTTCAGATTCTTTAGATTCAGATTCTTTAGATTCAGATTCATTACTATCTTCAGATTCTTTAAATTCAGATCCTCTATTTGTAGAATCTTCATCTCTAGGTCTTGCTTCGTTAACTTTCAAAGCTCTTCCATCAATTTCTTTGCCATCCATTTCCGCTACAGCTTTGTTTGCAGACGCTTCGTCAGCATATGTAACAAAACCAAATCCTTTAGATCTTCCACTAAATTTGTCAGAAACAACTACTGCGTCAACTATTTCTCCGTGTGGAGAAAAAAGTTCAACCAAATCATCGTGACCTACTCTGAAAGGTAAATTACCTACATAAATTCTAGTACCCATTATTATACTTCCTCCTTATACCTTTTTCACACTTCTGTGTAAACTCATAACTATTAATCCATTTATAAAATTATCTATTCCAAAGCCTCTACCGGGACTCGAACCCGGGACCTCGTCATTTTTGACAATCAACGTTAATTAAAAGCTACCAATGACGCACTCTAACCTGAACTGAGCTATAGAGGCATAAAATCTCTAAAAAATAATAATATAAAAATATATCTAACTTTCAGGAATAATCAATTTTTCATTTGTATCTGGTAGCCATTCAGTTTTTAGAATGTAATTTAAAAAAAATCCTGCATGTTCTTGTAAATTTGAAAGCCAATATGAATAAGAATTTAGGAATGTCTCTCTATTTTCTTCATCTTTCAATGCTAATTCTCCATTACTAACTATAAGTAAAGCCCCCATAAATAAAATTTTTAACAAAATCATAGTTATTTTCATTTATTCTTCTATTTCCTCAGTTGAATCAATATTGAAAAGATCTCCTGTAATTTCTGGGACTTCCTTAATGAATTTTGTAAACCAAGAAAGATATACTTTTGTAGCTGATAAAAATCCATCATAACTATTAATATTTAGTTCATTTTCTTTTGAAACTGCAACAAAGGTGAATATGGAAAAAATAAGCATGAAAGCAATCCCATAAGTCCATAGATTTCCAAATCTAACTCCAGTAGTTTTGTATAAAACTACCATAGATAAAAAAATCACTAGTATTACTATTAACAACCCCATTTTATATCATTGAAAGGATCTTAGTTTATAAATATCTTTTTATTGAACACGCTCTATAATTCTCCCAGTAACACTACCAACATCCCCAGAAAATCCAATAAGCCAGTGAATGTAGATTTTCAAAGAAGCCAGAAGACCATCAAAAGTCCAAAAGTTCAATCCTTGTTTAGCACTAACGATCACAAAAGAAACAAAAGTAAAAATGAACATCGAAATGATAAACTTAGTCCAAAGATTTCCATGTATAAATCCAGTATATTTTATAAAAACAAACAATGCAATCCCTATTAGAATCATTAAAGTTATTCCCATATAAAGGAAATGAAACGAAAGTATAAAAGATTTTCTAAAGATGTATAATTAATTAAGAATTAAATTATAAAACATTACCGTTTTGGTCTGTTTTGATTAGGTAAACATCAGTTTGTCCAGCACCAAAAGATTCTGTACGACTAGTAATAATATATCATCCATCAGTAGTTTGTTGGACAGAAGAAACAACAACACTTTCAATTTTTCTACTCATCTATAAGTTTTAAAGACAGAAAACTTCATATCGTCTTTATCAATCCCATCAACAGAACAAGCATCAGATCCAGGAAAAGTAGGTCCACCAACATGTAATGCATGAACACATCTAACATGATGTACTCCAGAAATACCAGCAACGCCAAAAGGTGCAAACTCCAGTGAATAAAGTTCACCAGGAAAGATTGGAAGAGTGCCCCCATATCCTGGATTCTCCGCATATATGGATTCTACACTTTCCCAATCATTTCCAGGACTTTTATAATATAGTTCAGCAAAGATACTAATAATATCCATGAAGTTGCTACCTTCAATTTCACAAGTAACTTGAAGTTGATCATTTCCTATTTTTGTCAAAGTAATATCGTTAACAGTTCCTATAACACCCAATACATCTTCACAATCATCAATTGTATTCGAAATAGAACCTCCTGGCTGACTTGCCTCTCCAGCTCCGATACATGCATTAGAAACTCCTGGCTGAGTAGCAGAACCATCAACATTACAAGATCTAGGAGTGTCTAGATCAGTTATTCCATAAACTGGCCCACCCCGAGGACCCAAACCAATATCTCCAGTATTAACAACAACAGCCAAAACTATCGCAACAACGCCAATCACCAACCACAACTCTTTTTTCATTC
>PSPM01000016.1 GCA_004195435.1 Candidatus Parvarchaeota archaeon
AATGAGTTCTAATTTCTGAGGAAGGTCCGGACATCATTAAAAGCGACTTTCCGAAAGGATTGCTGTCGTGAGGCAGAGATCCGCAACAGAAATGACACAGCTTCCATTGAACTATGAACTGTGAAGGGAGTTAAGATATGGAAGATTTGATGAAACGTTGAGATTGATAGGTCTCAAAATATTCAAGAACTTGTTTCTTGATATTGGCGTCTTCGCTGATGCAACCACTCTAACCGTGGGCATAGACAGATGTCAGCAAATACTGTTTGCATTAAGTTGCAAAGTATTACAGAATCTGGCCTATTTCCGACTCACAAAGATTTATAATTTATTCCCACCTATTTAGTTTATGTCAGAAATTATAAAACTTGAAAAAGTTGAGAAGCATTTTAAAATGGGCGAAAGTGTTGTTAAAGCAGTTGATGGAATTGATGTTAAAATTGAAAGAGGAGATTTTGTAGCGATTGTTGGCCCCTCTGGTTCTGGAAAGAGTACTGCTATGAATTTGGTTGGTAGTTTGGATTCTCCGACAAAGGGGAAAATCTTCTTGGATAAAAAAAATATTTCTGATTTTGATGAATCTAACTTGGCTCAATTAAGAGGGAAAAAAATTGGTTTTATTTTTCAAAGTTTTAATTTAATTCAAAATTTAACTGCTAAAGAAATCTAAAAGTAAAAGAATAGAGAAGGCAGAGAAATTACTAAAAGAAGTTGGTTTAGGTGAAAGAATGGATTCTTATCCTAATAAAATGTCTGGTGGTGAGCAACAGAGAGTAGCAATTGCTCGAGCTTTGGCTAATGATCCAGAAGTAATTCTTGCTGATGAACCTACTGGAAATCTTGATACAAAAACTGGAGAGATGGTTATGAAATTCCTTGATGATTTAAATAGAAAAGGCAGAACTATAGTTATGGTAACTCATGATCTTGATTTAGTTAAAAAACATGCTAGAACTGTTTTTTGGATAAAAGATGGAAAAGTTGAAAAAATTACAAAAAACATAAAGGGCAAAAAATAATATGTTCTCTGATTTATTTAATATTGCAATTAGAAATGTTAAGAGAAGAGGCATTAGATCTTGGTTAACTATGATTGGTATTTTTATTGGAATTTCTGCAGTTGTTTCATTAATTTCTCTGGGTTCTAGTTTGCAAACTGCTATTACTGGTCAATTTTCTAGTATAGATCCTGATAAGCTTACAATTTCAAATGCAGAAACTGGTTTTGGCCCTCCAGGATCTACAGCTATAAAAAAATTAAATAAAAATGATCTTGAGCTTGTTGAAAAAATTAATGGTGTTGATCTTACAATAAAAAGATATATTAGAGTTGCTGAAGTTGAATATAATAAAATTTCTAATTTTAGATATGTGGTTAATGTCCCAGAAGAAAAAAATAAGAAAGAATTAGTTTATGATACTCTTAACGTTAAACCTCAAATTGGAAAATTACTTGGTGAGAATGATGCGGGTAAAATCTTATTGGGAAGTGATTATCTTGGCGATAGATATGAAAAAGAAATTAATGTTGGTAAAAAATTAAAAATACAAGATAAAAGTTTTGAGGTTGTTGGAATATTAGAGGAAGCTAGTACTTTTACAATTAATTCTGCTATTTTTATGCTAGAAAAAGATTTAGAGGATCTTCTTGAGATTGAAGATGAGATTGATATAATTGTTGTTCAAGTTGAAGATTCTAAACAGGTTTCAAAAGTTAAAAAATCTATTGAAGATGCTTTAAGAAAAGATAGAAATTTAGAAATTGGTGAAGAAGATTTTTCTGTGCAAACTCCTCAGCAAGCAATTAGTGACATAAATCAAATTTTGGTCATACTTAATATCATTGTTAGTTCTATAGCAGGTGTTTCTCTATTTGTGGGAGGTGTTGGGATCACAAATACTATGTACACTTCAGTTCTTGAAAGAAGAAAAGAGATTGGTATTATGAAAGCTGTTGGTGCTAGAAATAAAGATATTCTTACGTTATTCTTGATAGAATCTTCCATGCTTGGTTTAATTGGTGGAATTGCTGGAGCATTAATTGGTCTTGGTTTTGCATTTCTTTTCTCAATTATTATTGCAAATTTTCTTCCAGGAATAAATTTTGTAATTAATTTTTCTATGCCCTTAATTACCTTGTCCATTTTATTTGATTTATTTGTTGGTACAATCTCTGGTAGTTTTCCTGAAAATCAAGCATCTAAATTAAAACCTGTTGAGGCTCTTAGATCATGATTTCTGAATTTTTTAAAATAGCTTCTAGAAATTTACAAACAAGAAAACTTAGGTCTTGGTTAACAACTATTGGGATCATAATTTCTATAGCCATAATTTTTATTCTTGTTAGCTTATCACTTGGATTGCAAAATGCGGTTCAGGAACAATTTGAAGAATTAGGAGTGGATAAATTTTTTGTCGAGCCCGGAGGAAAGATAGCTGGCCCTGGAACTGAAACAAAAGTTAATTTTACCGAATATGATGAAGAAATAATTAATAGAGTTAGCGGCGTAAGGGATACTACTCCATTTATGCTTGGAAATGTTAAACTGGAATATAATAACTTAGCAAGATATAGTATTGTTGGAGGAGTTGAAGAAAAAAGTAAAGATCTAATTGTAAGCCTTAAAGTTGAGCAAGGAAAATATTTAGATGATAAAGATGCTGGTAAAATTATTTTAGGTTCTCAATATTACCATAATAATATTTTCAAAAAGCCGGTTGAAATAGGAGATAAGATTGAAATTAAAGGGGAAAAATTTAAGGTAATTGGCATTCTTGAAAGTTTTGGAAATCCTCCAGATGATAAAAGCGTCTATATAACAATTGATGAATTTAAAAGATTATTTCCGGAGAAAAATGGGCAAATTGATAGCGTCATTGTACAAGTTGAAAATGGGGAAGATTTGAAAGATGTTTCAAAAAAAGTTGAAAAAAGATTGAGAAATGAAAGGAATGTTGATGAAAAAAATCAAGATTTTAGAATCTTGACTCCTGAAGAATTATTAGATACTCTTGGAAATATCCTAAATATTATTACTGGTTTCTTGCTTGGAGTTGCAGGAATTTCTTTAATTGTTGGAGCTATTGGTGTTGCAAATACAATGTACACGTCAGTTCTTGAAAGGAGAAGGGAAATTGGAGTTATGAAAGCTGTTGGTGCTAGAAATGAAGATGTCCTAGGCATCTTTATTGTAGAATCTGGATTGATAGGACTTGGAGGAGGAGGATTAGGAATAATTATCGGAGTTGGTTTTTCTAAATTAGTTGAATATATAGCTGCAAATCAACTTGGAACTAGTTTACTTAAAGCATCATTTCCATTCTATCTTTTTGCTGGATGTTTAACATTTGCATTATTTATAGGTGTAATATCTGGAACTTGGCCTGCTTGGAGAGCGATGAAAGTAAAACCAGTAGAAGCTTTAAGATATGAATAATTATTTTTTAGCTTTTCTTTTTTTCCAGAAATAATAAATTACTAAAATAATTGATAAATAAAATAAATAACTCCAAATTGATCTTCCACTTTCTTCTCCGGCTCTATCTGTAAAATAAGTTGGATCAAAAAATACTGTTTTTTGTAAAGTTCTTCTAAAATTGTTTTTATCATTATAAGATATATCTAATATTATTGATCCTTCTTTTGGTATTGCTTCAAAATTAAATGTTGTGTCTTCATTTGAATCTAGACTTCCAACTATGTTTCTATTAGACCCTTTAATTAGAATATTTTCTTGTTGGATTATATCAACAGTTAACGCTTCTACGTCATACTTCCCTATATTTAATATCTCAAAAATTATTGTTTTATCTAAATAAGAATAATCTTTAATATTAATTTCAAAGTCTGTTCTTGAGTCCTCTACAGTTAAATTAAATTTTTCTATAGTGAAAAAATTTTCAGAAGTTGATACGTAATTAGCTGCGAACCTTACTGATATTTCATTTTCCCCATCTAAAGCATCTTTATCTACTCTAACTTTAAAAGGAGCTAAAAGATGTGAACTAAAATCTTGGGAATAAGTTCCTGAAATAATTTCTATGGATGGCCCTACTCCTGGATCTAAATTAATTGGATATTCTTCAATTAATTCGAAATACGTATTTCCACATTCTGGATTTGAGACTCCATTTAATTGAAATACTAGATCTACATATTCTCCTGGAATTGCTGGATAAGGATCTTGATTTATTAGTTTAGCATTTAAATTACAAGATAGGGAACTAACAAAATTTAGAGAAAATATTCCAATTATTAGAAATGTTAATCCGAATGTTAAAAGTTTTTTCATGCCCTTTTTAATACTTCTTAGTTTTTAAATTTAATTAGCTAAACATTTAAAAGTGAAATATCTCTTTTTGAACTATGGGAATGTAGCTCAGTGGGAGAGCATACGACTGAAGCTCGTAGTGTCGGGGGTTCGATTCCCTCCATTCCCATAAAAAACTTTAAGTATTAAATGAATTTTACTTATCCATGACTTTCTTAATCATCTTTTTAATTTTTATTGGGATAATCTTATCTATTTATTCTTTTTATGTAGAGAGGAAAATAACAGCTTCTTCAAATTATAAAGCTGTTTGTGATATAAATGATAAAGTTTCTTGCTCTAAAGCTTTTACTAGTAAATATGGGAAGTTGGGTGGTTTGCCAAATTCAGTTTATGGTGTTTTATTTTATTTGATAATATTCTTTTTAGTATATGTGGGAAATTTTGAATTATTGTTTTACCTTTCCCTTCTTGGTTTTCTTGGAAGTTTGGTATTAGCTTATCTTTTATATTTTAAACTTGAAGATTTTTGTCTTGTTTGTAGTTCTATATATTTAGTTAATTTTCTTTTATTCTTATTTTCTTGGATAAAATTTTATGGATAAGTTTATAAAATTAAAAGATTAATTTAATTTATGTCAAAAGAAGTGTCAACTGATAATAGTTTTGGTATTGCCGGAGTTATTCTGGGTATATTAAGTGTTTTATCGCTAAATATTGTTGGAATAGTTTTAGGATTTATTGGACTTACTTTTAGTAGAAAACAAAATAAGATTGCTAAGAATAAATGGTCCAAATATGGAATGGTTTTGAATGTCATAGGAATAGTTGTAGGTGTTGTTCTTTTAGTAGTTTTGATTAATTTCCTAAAAGATGGCGCATCTCAACTTGTACAACCAGTAGGTTATTAAATGTTAAATAAAAAAGAGGGAGCATTTGAATTATCTGTAGGAACAATAGTTGTTCTAGTTATTGCTATGTCCATGTTAATTTTGGGCTTAGTTCTTGTGAGGACAATTTTTACTGGATCTACAGAGAGCGTTGATGCATTAAATGATAAAGTTAAAAATGAGATTACTAGTTTATTTGCCCAAGAAGATAAGAACGTGATAGTGATGTTAGGTTCTGGAAATACTTTGAAAATCAAACCTGGAGAACCTATAGGTGTGGGAATTGGTGCTAGACATCCTGATGGTAGTGAGATAACTTCTAGAAGTGATTTGACTTATAGTTTGAGTCAAGGGACTGGGAATTGTGCCGATACTGAAAGATTTTTTATAACAGAATTTAAAAAATCAACTAGTTTTGATGAATTTGATCAATCTAGTCTTTTTTCTATAATTCAAGTTAGAGTTCCTGAAGGAACTGCAGTTTGTAATCAAAAAATACTCATCGATGTTTCAGATTCAAATGGAGAGATTATCGGTGGAAGCTTCTTTAATATAGAAGTTGGTAAATCTGGATTTTTCTAATAAACTATTTTTGGACCAAATCCCCAATGTTTTGTTGCTTTTGCCAATTCTGAATCTGGATTTTCTTTTACGAATTTTTTAATTGATATTTTTTTCATTGCTAAATCTCTTGCTTGTTCAATAGCGATTGTTCCGGCTTCTGGTCCATCCGGATGTCCTAATAATCCTCCACCGCATTGAATAATAATATCTTCTCCTAAAGATTTTAATATATATTCAAAATCTCCAGGATGTAGGCCTCCAGAAGCAGTCATCCAAACTGGTTTTATATTATACCATTTTTGCCCAAGAGAAGGAATCTTCGGATGTGATATTAAATCTGATTCTTGTAAGACCTCCTTGATATATTTTGCTTCCCCATAATCTTCCATTTTTGCTAATGGGGAACCTCCATGGATTGAATCTACTCCTAATAGTCTGAATATTTTTGCTAGTGCAATCATGGATATTGAGAACCCTCCTAATTTTCCTTTTCCATGAACTCCTGGGAAGTTATCTCTTGTTATGAAGCCATGCATTGCTCTATGAGCATGAATTGCTAAATTTGTATTTGCCCTTCTTATTGTATCTACAGCAGAAAATCCTGTTGTAATTACGTCCATCATTAAAAATTTTCCATGATTTCTTTCTATAAATTTGGCCCTTTCTAACATCTTTAGAATATTTGAATGAGTTACGTTACAAAGATAGAATTTTTTATTTCCTGTAATTTTTTCCGCCCTTGCTTGTTCTTTCAAAATTAATTTGGCTCTTTTATCAAATTTGTTAAATTCTAAATTTGTTAAATTCTCATCATCCTTTATTCCGTCATAAGTGCCTTTTCCAGATGTAAAAAGAAGTCTTGCCAATTTTGCTTGTTCTTTGTCAGTTCTACCTATTTTAGGTTTTGGAACTGTTACAACTAATGGACCCCTTGATTTGTTAAGCATTTTTCTTATCCCCTTTACCCCATATCTTGGTCCAGGAAAAGCTTTTATCATTTTTTTCGGAAATCTTAAATCATAAAATCTCATTGCTGAGACCATTTTCATCCCGGCTATATTTCCAACTATTCCAGCTAATAGGCCTGAAATATTATCTGGTTCAAAGAGACCTATTGGATAAGCTACTTTGAACATGAAATTTTTGTAATCTAAATCATAGGCAACTGCCTTCTTTTTTATTGCCATTGGTATTCCTGAATCTTTTCCAGAATAGACTTTTGTCCAAGTTCCTGTTGAAGATTCTGCCGCCACTGAAGCTGCAGCATCTTCAAATAATTTTTTGATTGAGCTTCCTTTTGACTCTTTTTTTGCTAACTTGCTAAAATCTAATTTTAACAAAGTTATCAAATAATTTTTATCAGGATTTTTAGGTTTCCATCCTTTTTTTGCTAAATAATTTAATTGGACAGCCATCTTTTTTGATTCTGAGTTACTAAAATTTATAAACTTATTTAAGGATGAATTTTAATGCGAATTGGAATAGACTTGGATGAAATTCTTGCTGAATGGATGAACTCCTTTATTGATTTTCATAATATTAATTATGGAACTAACCTAGAGAGAAAAGACTTTTACACTTTTGATCTTTGGAAGCCATTAGATATTAAGAGGGGTGAAGAAAGAGAGAGAATTAATAATTTTAGTAAATCAGATTTTTACAGAAATATTTCTCCTGTTGAAGGTTCAATCGAGGGAATAGATAATTTACAAAA
>PSPM01000017.1:0-11667 GCA_004195435.1 Candidatus Parvarchaeota archaeon
CTATTTTATTAGAAGATGAAGAGTTTATTACAAAAGTAAGAGATGAATCTGGAATAATTTTTTATCTAATTTTTAATAAGAAAAGTAATGCTTTTTATTATCTTCTTGATGAAGAAAAATTTTCTACAGAAAACTTAAGACATAATGGAAATAAAATTTATATTGGGGAAAGAACTGGTTTTGCTTATTATTTAGATGTGGAACATAATAGAAAGATCCTCATAGGAGTAAATGTTTTCAATATTGGTAAAAATAATTATTTTGATGGCCCATTTGATCAAGTTTACCCTTTTCTAAATTTAAAAGAAAAAATATATGCTTCTTATCCATATACTAAAGCTCTTGGAGTTGATGAGCATGGAAATTTTTTGAATAGAGAAGGAGTGAGAGTAGCTATCTCTCCTTATTCCAATTATGTTAACGAGGAAGACTTAGTTTATTTGAAAGAAATGTGTGAAAATCTTTTGGAAGACCATAATAAATTTTTAGCTTGCTTAACATACGAGGAGAAGCGAGACTTTCACCGGGAATCCTCTTTCTTTTATCCAAATGGTACTCTAAGGAAAGAAGAGGAATTAAACCCATTTTAATTCAATAGTTTTATTAATATTATTTTATTTTGTTTAACATGCCACGTAAAAAAGAGAGCGTTGAAGTTGAAGATTCTAATTACATAGTTCATTCAAAAGAAAAAGCTTTAAAAAAAAGTATAGTTGAAGGTTCTTTTTGCTCCGCTTACCAAGGTATGAGTCATTCTTATATAACTCCATTTGCTTTGGCTCTTGGTTCCAGTAGTTTACAAGTGGGTTTCTTAAGTTCATTTGCAGGATTGTTTTCCCCAATTGGACAATTATTTGGAAGTAAATTAATGGAAAAATATTCTAGAAAAAGTATAATTCTTAGAATGTCAACTATACAAATTTTATTATGGATTCCAATAATTTCTTTAATTTGGTTACATTCGAATGATCTTTTTTTGAATTATTTACCTTTACTTTTGATAGTCTTTTATTCAATGCTTTTTTTCGCTTTCGGTTTGAAAAATCCTTCTTTCTTTTCTTGGATGGGGGATCTAGTTGATCCAAAAAAAAGAGGAAAATATTTTTCTAAAAGAAACAAGATAAATCAATCTGTTGGACTGGTTTCTTTTCTCTTAGGAGCATTTGTACTTGATTATTTTAAGACCAAAGGATTTGTTTTAATTGGATTTGCTATCATTTTTTCTTTAGCTATATTCTTTAAATTTATTTCAAAGGAGATTATGAAAGGAATTTTTTCACCCAAATTAAAATTAAATAAAGGCTATTATTTTTCTTTTAAAGATTTTATAAAAAGATATGATAATTTCGGTAAATTTTCATTTTATCAAGCTTTTCTTTTCTTTTCTTTGATGATTTCATCCCCATTTTTTGCAGTTTATATGTTGAAATATCTTAATTTTAATTATGTCACATTCACCGTCATCTCTTTAAGTCCAGTTATTTTCTTTATACTTTTCTCCCCAATTGTTGGTAAGTTTTCTGATAAATTTGGAAATGTCAAATTATTATATTTGGCAGGTTTCTTATTTCCAATTGTTCCTTTACTCTGGATATTTATAGAGTCCCCTTTATACTTGATTCTCTTTCCTAGTTTAATTTCTGGGTTAGCTAATGCTGCATTTATATTAGCAATTAACGATTTTACTTATGATGCAGTATCTGTACAGAGAAGGGGACTTTGTGTAGCTTATACTTCTCTGTTAACTGGGATTGGTATTTTTCTTGGATCTATTATCGGAGGATTAATTATAGAATATTTACCAATTAATTTTATGGAACCCATTTTATTTTCTTTTTTGGTTTCCTCTTTGTTAATTTTAATGGTCTCTCTTTTCTTTTTACCTCAATTAAAAGAGGTTAGGAAAACAGAAGAAATTTCACTTTCTGCTGATTTATCGCATCCTTTCAAGACAATTCATTCAGATATTGTATGGTTCAAAAACTTTTTACATAATGGCAAGAAAAGTAAAGTTTAAAAGTTAGTTCTACTCATAAAAGAGTATGTTTAATAAAGGTTATAATTGCCCGGATTGTGAATTAAAAGTTAAAGACAGTTTTGATTTTTGTCCTTATTGCGGGCTTGATTTGGTAGATCCAGAAAAGGATTTGGAAGAATTTGGAGCTTTAGGTAGAAATGACTCTTCAAGAAGATCTAATTTAGAAAATCAGGGAGGAGGATTAGGATTAGGAGGATTTGGAATAACTGATAAAATGATTGGTTCTCTAATTAAAAATTTAGCAAAAAGTTTTGAAAAACAAATGGGCAATATAGATGCTGAGGTTAAGAACCTTCCTAATGGCGTCAGTATTCAATTTGGAGTTCCTGAAAAACCTAGTCCTGGAAAATCAAAAAAAAATCAAATAACTAGCGAGCAAATTAAAAGGATGTCTAAATTGCCTAGAGAAGAAGCTAAAACTGAAGTTAAGCGATTTTCAGATAGAGTTGTTTACCAGCTAATTGCAAAAGATATAGCTAGTGTGGAAGATGTTTTTGTTTCTAAACTTGAAACAGGATATGAAATTAAGGCTATAGGTAAGAAAAAAGTTTATGTTAATAGTTTGCCAGTTAGTTTGCCTTTGAAAAGTTATTCATTAGATTCTAAAGGTTTGTCGGTTGAGTTTGGATTACAATAAATATGATCGTGCTCGGATTTGAACCGAGGACCTCCGCGTTATCAGCACGGCGCTCTAACCAGGCTGAGCTACACGATCTCTTTATTCTTAATAATTTCCCATTTTTAAGCTTTGTGAGAGCTATTTTAAACAAGTTTAAAAAATAATTTATCTTAGTATTATTACAAAATGAAATTAAAAAAGGGGCAAGCTTGGGGTTTTGATTTGATGATAGCAATTTCTATATTTATGATTGGAATTGTAGGTTTTTATCTTTTCTCATTAAATTCACCTTCAGAAGGAAGAGACACTTTGGATTCTTTATTTTATGATGGAAATTTAATAGCTGATAGTTTGCTTTCAGAAGGCTATCCAGAAAATTGGGATTCTAATAGCGTTATTAATATAGGAATAGTTAATGATAATAGGATAAATGAGACAAAATTGCAAAGACTTTATGATTTGACTATTTCTGATTACTCTAGAACTAAAAATCTGTTTAATACTAGATTTAATTATTATTTTAATTTTTCTAGACCAATTACCATGGGTGGAGTTTATGTTGAATTCATTGGGCAGAAAGATCTAAATCCAGATAACATAATTAAAATACAAAGATTTGTTATATTTGAAAATAATCCGGTAACCTTAAATGTTTATGTTTGGAGTTAAATAAATACAAAATGAAAAAAAGAGGCGTATTTTTCAGCCTTGACGCGCTGATTGCCATAATAATAATTTTCTTAGTTTTGCTAGTTGCTTATCCTTTGTCTGTTGGGACAAAACAGAAATCTGATTTACATAACGACATTCTTACTACTTTATCTTCTTTAAAAGTTGGAGAGGCAGCAGCATCTAATGTTTTTATTGATGGTCTGATAAATGATGGAATAATAGTTAATACAGAAAAATCTTTACTATTACAACTGGCTGAATTTAATGCAGTAGATTCTACAAATACTGCTCCCTTTATTATTTCAATTCTTAGTGATTTAGATACTAATAGAAATATAGGTATTTGGCTGGATGATGTTAACGTTTATGAAAAAGGAGATGTTCCTTATGCTGATGCAACAAATGTTCAAATTGCAAGACAAACTATTAGTGGGATTGCTGGTGTGGAAAATGAAGGAGAATTAATTGCAGGCTATTCTGCAAGAGCTTTTTTAAATAATGCTTTTAGAAATAAATATTTTTATTTTGGAGGTTATGTTGGAGATGGAGTTATTAGTGCAAATATAGATTATAATGGAGTGATAACTTCTGCAAATATTGAGCTAGCTATAAATAAAGAATTTGAATTATTCATAAATGGATTTTCTGCAGGAATCTTTCAAGGTTCAGTAGATGATTTTACTCCTGCAACGTATGAATTGGATGAGTCCCAGTTGGCGCTTTTTAACTCAGGAACGAATACTCTTGAATTTAAGAAAACTTCCGGATTGCAAGGACTTTATATTGCTGGCGGATTCATTAAAATTATCTATAATAGTGAAGCTGAAGAATTAATAACTAGACATTATTTTCCAGGAGTAGAAGGCTTGATTAATATTTATGACGGATTTTATGTGCCGAATACAATTCAATCTATGAATATAAGGTTACGTATGGATTCTAATTTTGATACATTTCTTAACATAGGGGGAACTACGGTTTTTGAAGGAACTACTAACGGGGAGGAAGTAATAACTTTATCTAACAGTGATCTTTCTTCTTTATTAAATTATAATGATATAAGTCAGAAGACTATTCCTTTAAGACTTGGGTTGAAAGATATTTCTTATTTGACTAATCTTCCTGTTAGGGCTGAAACTTTTTCAGTTACTGATTTGAGCGGGAGCATGTCTGGTCCAGCAATAGATTCTGCTAAAGCAGCAAATGACATATTTATTGATACAGTTTTGGAAATTCCAGTTAATACAGTAGGTCTTGTTGGATATGCTACTACTGCTCCAGATAATGATTTTCACACTTTATCTGACGATCCTACATCTTTGCATAATAAAGTAGCGGATTGGGGTGTCGGTGGATGGACTTGTATTTGTTGCGGAGTGAATAAAGTGATTCAATCATTTCTTGAAGAAGCTATTTCTGCTTCAGCATCTGATTTTGGCCCACAGATAGCTTATTATCATTTTAATGGAAATAATAGGAATGATTATTCTGGTTACGAAAATCATGCTGTGGGATGGGATGGAACTAGTTTTGTTTCTGCGACAGACGAAACAGAATTGGAATCTGCATTATATTTCAATGAAGGTGATTTTCTAGACGTTCCTGATTTAATTTTGACTAATGAAGGAACAATTTCACTCTGGATTAGACCAGATGAATATGATGAAAGAACAATTTTTGATGCCTCAACAAATACCTGGAATTTTTATATGGAAATAAACGGTAATAAAGATCTTAGATTCTTTTTAGAAAATATAAATGGAAATAGTTTTTATACAAGTTATGATGTCGGTGATTTTAATGATAATTCTTGGCATCATGTTGCTGGTGTTTGGAAATATGATTCTCACGGACCAATACTTCAATTATATGTTGACGGAATTCTAAAGCAGACTAATTCTGCTAATGCAGGAACTGATATTCCAGATTTCACAAATTTAAGATTTGGAAGAGAAGCACCGAATAGCAATATAGATGATTTTGAATTTGAAGGAATAATGGATGAAATAAGAATTTTTAATACCGCTTTAAGCTCTTCAGAAATTGCAGGACTTGCTGTTTTGATCAATTCATGTTCTAATAATTTGATTGAAGTTTCTGAAGCATGTGACGGGCAAACTGATTTAGAATGTTTTGCTGATGATTTGCCTGGAACTTTAGATTGTGCCAGTGATTGTTCTGCATTTACAGTTTGTGATGCATATCCATTATTCGAAGGAGAATGTGGAAATGGAGTAATAAATAGTTATACTGAGGGCGGAAGGGAAGAATGTGATAATGGTGGTTGGTGTTCTGAAACTTTCGAAACAACTGGTGAAACCTGTAGTTTGAATTCTGTTTGTTCTTTTATAGATGATGGATTTGGAAATAATTTGAATGCTTGCAATTATAATGGTGATGGATGTTCTTTCCTATGTTTGAAAGAAGAGTCTTTCAAGTCAATGGTTGTAATGAGTGATGGTGAAGCAAATAGCGAATGTACTGAACAAAATACTGGTAATGCTAAAACTGATGCTATTCAGGCTGCTTGTGAGGCTTGGGAGAATTATGGGATAAAAGTTTATACAGTTGCTTTCGGGAGTGCAGATACAGCTACATTGACTGCTATGGCTGAGTGTGGGGATGGAGCTTTTTATTCTGCAGCTCTCGATGATTTGTTGGCTCTTTATCAAGAAATAGCTCAAGATATAATTCAAGCAGCATATGTAGAGCAAACGGTCGAAACTATTGGAAATATTTATACAAAATTATTTCCAGATTCATATATAGAATTTGTTTATGATCAAGTTTCAAGACCTTTTGGAATGCTTTTAACGGTCGAAGAACAATTCGATGATGATATAACTGGAGGATTCTTTTTGCCGGCAGAATCTGAAATATTCGAAACTAAGCTTACCTCTTATTCTGGATCTAGGTGGACAGATGAGGTAAAAACAGATCCCTCTGGAATTCTGTTATATAGATTGGAAGATTATGGAATTGAATTTATAGATTTGGGGGATCCTTATCATATAAATATACCCAATGATAATATAATTCCGCTATCAAGTTTTGAAAATAGATTTATTTTAACTACTGCTCTAAATCCGGATGAATCAGACGTGGGTTCAGCTTTCAATAAAATAATTTATTCCTTTATTAAGAATGTAGTTGGTTTTTCAGATATACTTGCTCTTGCTGAAGGATGTAATTGGAATATAGAATTTAATAATGGTAATTCTATAATTGTTCAAATTCCTGCAGATTATGATGGGCAAAATGTTTGCACATATAATACAGAAATTGTAGATGGGGAAACTTTTCCAAATATTAAGCATCTCTTGATTTTGATGGGGATGGAATTGTAGATGTCCAATTTACAGAACAAGATTTGCAAATTGATTTTTCTGATATTACTGGAATTCCATTTATTATTTCAACCGAGGTGCAAGTTAGAATATGGGATTAATAAAAAATAAGAAAGGGATTTTCTTTACAGCTTTGGCTATTGTTTTATTGTCTTTATTTGTTTTGAGTTATACTTTTTATTCGGGAGTTCAACAAAGAAAAACTATCCAGCAAAGAATTGAAACGATGCAGAATTTTATGGATTCTCTGGAAGAGGATATTCCAAGAAAGTTATATGTTTCTGGATTTAGAATAATTTTTTTATTTGAAAAAGAAATTGTAGAAACTGGAAATTATATAACTGATTTAGATACTAAGTTTTCTGAATTAATTATTTCCGGAACTTTAAATGACGAGTTTATGGAAATTATGAATCAAGCTACTATTTCAGATATCGAACAATTCATTCAAGAAGATGCAGATAAAAAGAATATTGACATTACAATGTCTAATTCAGTTGTTTCTATTTCGCAAGATGATCCTTGGAATGTTAAGATTAGTTTGACCACCGATTTTCATATGAGTGATAAAGCTGGGCTTGCTTCTTGGGACAAGCCAGATTGGGTTATTGATGCTTATGTTCCTATAGAAGGTTTTGAAGATCCTCTTTATTTGCTTGGATATCCTGGAGGGCCAACTCCCAATATTATAAAAGAAATTGTTAAATCTAATATTGATAGTCCTCCATTTGATTTAGCAGAATTAAACACATTTGCTTTAGATTCAACTTATATTTTCAATCCTGATGCACCTAGCTTTCTTAATAGATTGCAAGGATCCTCAACTGCAGATTTAAAAGCAGGAATTGAATCTGCAGTTCACATACCTTCTTATGGTCCAGCGCCAAGTTATGGTTCTGTGATAGATTATTTGTTTTTTGATAATAATGATGGAGATTTTCCTCCAGGTGTAATTCCTGGAACTCCTAGCTGGTTTATATTGGATAATTCCCATAGGAATTATTATGGCTATTAGGATGGAAATTAAATATAATTTTATTTTAGATTGATATTTATTAATAAGATTTATAAAGGAAATGCTCTTCTTTAAAATTATAGTTATAATAATTATAAGGAGGTGAGAATATGAAATTTAATAATAAAAGAGGTCAAGCAGCCATGGAGTTTTTGATGACTTATGGTTGGGCTATATTAGCCGCAGTGATTGCTATTGGAGTTCTTGCTTCTTTTGGAGTATTTAATCCTGGCGGTACACTTCCTACTGTTTGTACTATTGGAGCACCTTTGGGTTGTAATGTTGGTGTTGCTGATGACACAACAGGAGTTACATTTGAAATGATAAACGGAGCTGGACAAACTCTTACCATAACTGATATTACTGTTAGTGGTTGTGCTGGAGATCCCACTATAGATTTAGCAGCATCAAATGCTGCTGGTGAGTGGAGTGTGACAACAGGACAACATACTGTAGCGATTCCTTGTACACCTGCTTTAGTAGAGGGCGATCAATTTAATGGAGATATAACTGTAAGTTATAGAACATCCGGAAGTGCTCTAGTTCAATCAGCTACAGGGCAGTTATCAGATACAGTTTAAAGTTTTATTTTTTATTCTTACCTTGGAGATTAAAAATCTCCAATTTTTTATTTTTTATTTTTTAGAAAAACTTATTTATTTAGTGGGTTTTCTGTGGGTTTGTTGGCCACAGTCACGCCTTTGTTGCCTATTATAAATCTGTAGATTTCTTTGGAGTGATTTGTTCCTCGCATTTTCAATACTTCTATAAATCTTTTTCTTAGATGCTTATGCCTCAGGAAATATAGGGAAATTATTGAATCAGATTCGAACTCAAGAGTTCTCGAATTTAGTTCTGTGCCTGTTAAAGGTTTTCCTTCAAGTGTTAAAATCGAGGTTACTTCCCATTTTTCAATTAGATTAAAAAGTCCAAGCGCAGCTTCTCTTTTAGCTAATTCTTTGTCAAAAAGTAATGCGAAGGAAGTTATACTATCTATAACCATTCTGGATGTTTTCTGTTTTCTTATTATTGACTCTACAGTTCCACCACCTTCTTCAAGCATAGTTTTAACTTTTACAGGAGTGTATTCCAAAAATGTAAAGAGCCCTTTTTTTTCATATGCTTCAAGATCCCATCCAAATCTTTTCATGTGTCTAAAGAACTTTCCTTTTTTTTCTTCAAAAGTTACATAGAGACATTTTTCTCCTTTTTCCAATCCTTCTACTAAAAATTGCATGCCAAATATTGACTTTCCACTTCCAGAACCTCCCACAAGTAAATTGGTCGAATTTTTTTCAATCCCGCCTTCTATAAGTTTATCAAGATTTCCTATACCTGAGGTTATTCTCACCATAGATTTATTATTTTCAATAGATTTTTCTGAAATATCTTTTTTTGTTCTCTTTTTTGGAGGAATGTTCTTTTTTTGTTTTAGCATCTTTCTCTTTCAATTTAAAAAATAATTTAGTATAAAAATCTATCTGGCTATATCAAATCTGAGAAATAACTTAATATTACTCCTCTAACAACGAAGAAAATAGTTATTCCCGTAATTACTAATGGTGCAACGTATTTCAGCCCTTCTTTTTCTTCACCTTTGCTAACTAGGCCAATTATTAAGGATCCTAAAATATCAATCACAATTATGAAAATCACGGAGAAATATTTTATGAAAGTTATTGATATGCTAACTTCTGTTATGGCAAATGGTGTTTGAGAGGTTGTTTCTACTTCTGGCAATGTTGAAAATAAGTTGGTCATAACTTCTACTAAAACCGATGATAGAGCAAATAGGAATGGGGCTCCGGCTGCTGTCGCAAAGAAAATGAATATTACATACATTAAAGTATTTGAGGCAGCTCTTTTTTCAACAAATTCTTTTTCTTTTATGTTTCTCGAAGTTTCTTCCAATAAAATTGCTAAATTACCTCCAGATTTAATTCCAGAAATTATTAGAGTAATTGTTTTTTTTATTTTTATAGAGTCTATTCTATCCGCCATATCTTGCAAAGCAATTTCTATTTTTTTCCCAGTTACTATGTCCTTTCCTAGTTTCAATATTTCTTTATCTAGTGGAGCAAATTCTTTTCTAGAACTTAATAAAAGTGCTTGATCAATTGTCATTCCAGCTCTTAAATTACTCGACATTAATTGAAGAAAATCAGGAAGAGCAGTTTCCATTTTTTTTAATTTTCCAGATTTTTTAAACTGCCTTATTCCTATAATGTAGATAGTTACTAGAGCTTGAGTTGTAAATGTAGAAATTAATGAGGTTGCCCAATTATTAGTAAAGATGAAAATTAATGGGCTCAAGATAAAGAACCCATATATATTAAACAAAATTAATTTTTTCATTTGATCATTTAATTTTTTCATTATTTTCATATTAAACTTGGCCTAGTTGATTTTATTATGCCTAGGAACATAATTTGGATAAATACTACGATGAAGAAAAAAGAGACATATAGAAGAATGCTTGTTGTTTCTGCTAAGTTTATCAAAGAAGAGATAATTGTTAGGAACGTTATTGCAAGTGCAGGTAAAATTATGGAAGTTAACATATAAAACATTATCAGAGGGTTTAGCTTGTTTCCATAATTCTGAATTTGAACTATTTGTTCTTGTCCTAGAGTTTTTAGACTATACTTAATTACAATTGAAACGTCGCTTCCAGCTTTCATACCATTGCTTATTTGCCATAGAGTTCTTCTAAAAAATAATGAAGAACTTTTTTCCCCAATTTCTTCTAATACTTCAATTTGCGGATAACCGGCATTTATTTTTCTGACTATTTTTTTGAATTCTTCACTCAACACTCCATAATCTGAAACGGAGATGCCGACTAGGATATTAAAAAGGGGAATTCCAGAATTTAACTGGACTAACATATCTTCCAAAGCAGGAATTAAATTTTTTTCAATATCCTTATCTTTCCTATTAGAATATAATTTAGGATAAGCTAATTGATTAAATAAAATAAAAAAGGAAACAGCTAAGGAAATGCCCAAAGCTAAAAGATAAGCATTTTCCCTCCCCGAAAAAACAAAGATAGTTAATGAAATTAAATAAATTAAAACTAATGCAATTGAAGCATTTCTATAACAAATATTTAGATACTCTTCTCTGGTAAGTCCTGTTTCTGTATTGTCTAGATATTTTTGAAGACTTGATTTTTTAGAAGGCCTAATAATGGCATCAAATAATCTAGGTTTTTTTCTTAATTTATCTATACTTGATCTAGTAAAGGGAATACGAAATTTCATTCTTTTTTTGCAAGAATTAATTTGGGCTTGTTTTTTTTAATCGCGTCTAAAAGCAAATTCTTGTTTCTATAATAATAATTCATAATTTTTCCAAAACTTTCTAAGTCTCTTATTTTATTTTTTATTAACCAGTTTAATATATTTTTACGTTCTTCAAGAGTTTTATTTATTTGAATATCATTCATTCCTGTGTTTCTGCTTAGGTCTTCAAAGAAGCTTGTACTTTCATTTAGAGTTTCAATAGAGTCAGTTTCTGGAACCCATCTATAAAGAATGTTGGCTTTAGCTTCATTTCCTTCTGCCTCTATTTCAGCTACTTGTAGAACTCTTCTAATCCCTCTTTTTCTATCTCTGAACATTATTATATTCAGATTTACTGCTTTAAGAAGATTTGATGGAACGTTTAGTGGTGGATTAACTAATCTTGAAATTGTTTCTGTTGCAGAATCTGCGTGAAGAGTAGCATAAACAGAATGTCCTGTATGCATCGCTTCAAATAATACCATTGCCTCCTCGTGTTTTCTCATTTCTCCAAGGATTATTCTGTCAGGTCTCATTCTTAAAGAATTGATTAAGAGATCAATCATTTTTACTTCCCCCTTTCCTTCTGGATTGGGAGTTCTTGTGACTAAAGGATTCCAGTAAAGAAACTTTGGAAGCATCAATTCTCTTGTATCTTCTATACTTAGAATTCTTTGATTTGGGGGAATGAA
>PSPM01000017.1:11675-18374 GCA_004195435.1 Candidatus Parvarchaeota archaeon
AAGCAGTTCCACCAGATATTATAACATTCATTTCATATTCTATTGCTAACCATATTAAAGCAGCCGTATCTAAACTACATGTTTTATTACTTATCAAATCTATAATGGTGAAAGGATCTCGCGCGAATTTTCTTATCGTGATCGTATTCCCCTTTGTATTAATTGGATATAAAACTGCGTTTATTCTGTCCCCAGTTACTAGGTGTGCATCAAGTAAAGGATTTAATACGTTTATTTGCCTTCCAACACGACGTGCTATTATGTTGGAATAATTTATTATTTCATCTTCGTCTTTCATTTGAATGTTTGTTTCTAACCATCCGTATCCTTTGAAGAAAACCCTAACTGGTTCTTTTGATGAAGGTATTACTATTTCTTCTAAATTCGGATCTTTAATTAAAAATTCTATTCTTCCAAGCCCAAGCATTTCTTGAATTAAATGTCCTACTAAAAAGTTTTCAGTTTCTTTATCTAGATTAGGTAATTTTTTCGCTATTACTTTTGTTGCAGCTTTCACGAACCTTTCCTTTATACTTGCAAATGATTTAATATTTGTAAGTTCTTGCATACTTATTGAAGTTATTTCTATTAATTCATTTCTCATTTCTGCTAAAAGCATATTTGTAGGCAGCCCTATTTCAGGGATATAAATTTGGTAACTTGTGCCTAATTTATCCTTTACAATTTCAACATTAACTTTTGCTCTTTCTGATTCTATTTCATATTTTTCCAAAATTTCTCCTTTTTTTCTTGGAATTTTTTTAGGTTTTTCTATATACTGGATTTGTGGAGGTGAAACTTTTGTTTTTATTTCCCCTCCATTTTTTACTGATTTTAGAATTTTTTCGCTTTTCTTTATTTCTTCATGTAATTCTTCTGGCTTGTGAGGTTTTCTTTTAAAATTTTTAACCTTTTTAGAAATATTTTTTTTAACCTTTTTTAACAGTTTAACATTTTTTCTATTTTTATTCTTTTTTTCTCTTTCAAATAAATGCGTAAAAAATTCTTGTAATGCCTCATACCTCTCTTTTAAATCTAAGTGCCCCTTTTCTTCTTTTTTCTCACTAGGTTTAAAGAGAGACTCATATATTTTTTCTATGCCTTCTTTTTCTTGATTATTTCTTTTTTTCTTTTTCACCATCTTTTTGAATTAATTCTATTTTTGGATCTCCCACTAAAGGATAACTTATTTTAATAAGCTTCCCAGATTCTAAGATTTTACACCATTCCATACTTACTTTATCTGTTACTCCAAATGTTTTTGAGATTATTTCTAATCTTAATATTTTTTCTTTTTGAAATAATTTGTAAACTAAATCTAAATCTGTTTCTGGTTTGATTTTTTTTACTTTTATTTCGGATTTTGAAGGAATGTTTTTAGTTTCTTTTTTTAAATTTAAAATTCCTTTTCCCAAATAAAATCCTGCTAGAATTAAGACTGCTAACCATTGAACAAGGATTAATATTCTGGAAGTTGGTGAAATTTTTGAGTAAGTATCAGAGAACCAAGAAACTCCAGTAACTTGCCCTGATATTCCTGGCAAATTCTCAGAACTTGATATTTGAGGAATTATAAATTGTATGACTGTATGGACTAAAGCTATTAGGAGGATGGTTGCTAACATAGTCTTTATTATTGAAGATTTTTTTCTTTTTCCCAGATTTTCTGGAAAAGAAGGCAAAGTAGAAAATTTCTTTTTGACAAGACTTTTTTCCAAATTATTTTTTTCTTTTTTCATTATATTTGCGAGAATATTTAAATAGATTCTTTATCATAATTATACAGAGTAATTATTTTATAAAGTTTACTTACCGAGATGTTACAAAAAAAAAGAGGTCAAATTAGTACAGAGTATTTGATAGTTGTGGGTTTCGTTACTTTTGTAGTTATAGGTATAATGGCTGTTGCTTATTTTTATATGGGGAGTATTAGAACTAGCATGCTTTTAAGTCAAGTTACTAACTTTGCAAATAAGGTTATTTCTAGCGGAGAAGAGGTTTTCTTTTCTGGTGAACCTGCAAAAGTAACAGTTAAAGCTTATCTTCCTGAAGGAGTTCAACAAATTAGATTTATAGAGGATCAGATAGTTTTTGATGTATTAACTGATTCAGGTTTGAATGTTATAGCTTTTTCAAGTGATGTTCCAATAATTGAGGCGCCAAGTTCTATCACAACTTTCCAAGGTTTAAAGAATGTTAAGATAGAAGCAGTCACAGTTAATGGGGAAAAGGGAATAAAAATATATCAAGAACCATGATTCTGAAAAAAGCTCAATCTGCTATCGAATTTGTCATTATTGTGGGAGCAGTCGCGGTATTTGTTATAATCTTTTTGGGAGTTATAAATGCTAATATTAGTGAGAAAACCAGGGAAAATAGAGATTTAGTAATGCAGGAAATAGCTTTTGCTGTTCAAGACGAGATAAATTTAGCTTTTAGAGCTTCTGAGGGCTATAGTAGGCAATTTGAATTGCCTTCTGATCTTCTAGGATTGGAGTATAAACTGAGAGTAAAAGAAGGTTCTATTTATGTAAGAAGTACTAATGAAAAACATGCAATGGCACTGTCAACTTTAGAGGATGATGTTTTGAATGTGAATTATCCTGAAGGAGAAATTGATGTTAGCTTTCCAATTAAGATAAAAAAAGATCTTGGAATGGTTTCTGTTGATAAAGTAAACGTGTAATAAGATTTAAAAAGCAATTTTAACAGAATTTAGCATGGTAAAAGGAGTCTATCATTATTTAAGAGAAATTTGGAAGAAACCAGATAAAGAGCTAGTTAGGGATAGAATGATCGAGTGGAGAAAAGGAAATGCCCTGGAAGTTATTGAAAAACCAACAAGATTAGATAGAGCAAGAGCTTTAGGATATAAGGCGAAGAAAGGGTTTGTTATGTTGAGAGTTAAAATAAATAGGGGTGGAAGAAAAAGACCAAGAGCAGGTGTTAAAGGAAGATCAACAAGAAAACAAACTATTAGAAAAACATTAAAGATGAATTATAAATGGGTTGCTCAAATAAGAGCTGCTAGAAAGTATAGAAATTTGGAAGTTTTAAATTCTTATTGGGTCGGAAAAGACGGTAAAAATTATTTTTATGAAGTAATTATGATTGATCCTAGCAAACCAGAAATAAAAAGTGATAGAACTATGAAATGGATAACGAAACCTGGAAATAAAAAAAGGGCCGAAAGAGGATTAACTTCTGCTGCTAAAAAGTCTAGAGGTTTAAAAAGCAAAAGAGGAAAAAGTCCAAAATTGAAAGTGAGGCCAAGTTTAAGAGCTAGAGGCAGAGTTGGGAAATAATTTAAAAACTCTAATTTATTTTACTTTTGATGATTACAAATAAGAATTTTTCTAACTTAAAAGAATTATTAGAAGAAAGAGATGTAGATTTTGAAAATATTGCTGATAAATATAAAAGTTATAAATATTATGAGCCAGATAGAGCTTTTTTTTTGGAGCATTATGAAAAAAGTTTCAAGGATTTACATTTAAAGATGACTTTAGAAAGTTTCAAAGAAAATCTAAATATAGAAAATATCTATCCGAATAATAAAAATTATAATTTTCATTTAGATAATATTGGAAGACTTTTTGTTTATAAGTCAAATTTTTCTGGTAAATCTAAAAAAAAGAAAAATACTTTATCAAATTATGATAAGTTAATTAGTGTTAATAATTTTCCAGGAGTGATTGAATTTTCATTATCTCGTTTTCCAAAAAAATTAGATATACTCAAAAGCAAAGATTTTGGTTATATGGTTTTGACTCCCGAGTCTAATTTTCAATCTTCTTCATCCCCTAAATTTCTAAAAGATGGAGGTTTAATAGCTAAGTTTAATTTATCAAAACAAGAATTTAGTGAAAAACTTAAATATTCCTTACATAAAAATAATTTGAAATTTCTAGAAGAGATTTATTCAACTTAAATTAAGCTTTATTTAACTTCCAATTAGGATCAAATTTGAAATTCCAAGGTTTTCTCCCCTTTCTAAATGCTATTAACATTGGCAATCCGTCTTCAGATAGTTTTTCTGTTTTTTTAATTACGGAATTTGGAGGCAAGGAATAAGTCTGTTTACAGTCAGGGTATGCAGAACAAGCTACAAAAGATCTCTTAGTTTTTTTAGAATAATAAAGTGTTCTTTTCTTGTTCTTCCAATCTTAAAGTTTCAAGACCTTTCAAAATTTCTTTTCCAATCTCTAATTCTTTAGTTTTAAAATCTTTAGAAATATCTGTTATTATCTCCTCTGATCTTTTTATGATTATTTTTTCTTTTTCTTCAAAGCCAGATTTTGTTTTTAGAATTTCTTCCATTTTTTCTTCTAGATTTCTTGTAAGATTTTCATCAATAATTATTGGAGCATATTTTTCCAAAGCACCTATTAATTTTTCCCCTAATGGTGTGGCCTGTATACTTTTTCCATCTAAATATCCTCTTTCGAATAATATATCGATTATTGAAGATCTTGTCGCTTTTGTACCAAGCCCTTTTTTTTCTAAAATAGTTATTAGAGATGCTGCGGTATATCTTTTAGGAGGTTTTGTTATTTTTTCTGGAAATTCAATTTTTGAGATTTTTACATTTCCATTGATCTCTGGCAAACTTTTTTCCTCAATTTTTGCAGGATATACGTTCATCCAACCTTTATCGATGATTTTTGTTCCAGAAGTTGTAAATCTTTTATTTTCTTTTTCGGCATGTAAGTTTATTCTTTGATTTATTGTTTTAGCATTTTCAGAAAAAGAAGAAATGAATCTCTTGACAATTAATTCATAAATTTTTTTCTCATTTCCATCCAAATTTTTGAATTCCCCTGTTGGATAAATTGAAGGATGTGCAGGATCTGTTTTTTTACCTTCTACAGGGTTATTTCTTGTTGCAAATTTTGTTTCTTTAAAATTTTTGGATAACTTTTTTAATATTTTTTTAGGTTCTATTTCTTTAGGTATTTTTTGAGATGAAGTTCTAGGATAAGAGATCAGTCCATCAAGATATAATTTTTGTGCTACTTTTAATGTATTGGAGGGAGAGATATAGTGGAATTTATGACTTTCTCTTTGTAAAGAAGTTAGATCAAAAGGATGTGGGGGCATAATTGTTTCTTCTTTTTTTATTGTCGATGCTTCAGCTTCATTTATATTTTCAAATTCTTTTAAAAGTTCTTTATCAAAAATATCTTTTGGATGTTTAAATTCGTATTTTCCAGAGGGTTTTTTTATTTTGGATGCCACCCAATCTAAATGAGCAATTGCTTGCCAATAAGGTTTTGATTTAAAGTTTTTTATTTCCTTGTCTTTGTCAACTATTATTTTTAATGCAGGTCCTTGTACCCTCCCAATTGATAATAATTTAAATGAGCCAGTTTTTTTTATTGCAGACATTAGAGCTCTAGATAAATTTATTCCATATAACCAATCTATTTTATGTCTTGTTTCTCCAGCATATGCTTGCCCCCAATCTAAGGAGTCTAAAGGGTTTTCAAAGGATTTTTCTAATTCTGATTTTGTAAGTGTGGAATATTTCATTCTTTTTGCATCTTTTTTTTTCGTTACAAATCTTAATACATTCCACCCAATAACTTCGCCTTCTATGTCGTAGTCCGTTGCAATTATTATTTCCTTTGCCCTTTTAGTTAATTTTTTTAGCAAATTGAGATATTTTTTTGTGAATGCTGCAGATTTTTTTGTATGTGCCGGAGTCCATTCTGTTTTGAATATTGGCCAACCAGTTTGCCCTTTAGAATAAGTTAAATTGAATAAATGTCCAACTGCTGAAGCAACAATTATTTTTTCACCATTCCTTTCTAGCTCATAAAATGGAACTTTATTTTCTGAGTATTTTCTTGCATTTCCTAATGCAGAAGCTATTTTTAGTGCTGCTTGAGGTTTTTCTGTAATTATAAAAATAGAGTCTTTTTTCGTTTTTTCTATTTTTACATTTTTTGTAGAAGCTTTATTTTTTCTTCTCACTTTTTTCTTTTTTTTATACTCTAAATTTGAAGCGGGCATTGGTTTTCCAGAACTTTCTATAGTTGTAAGAGATTCTATAGAAGGTTTTTCTTTTACCTTTTTTTCTACAGTTATTTTTACATCTGTTGTTGGTAGAAATGATTCAACGGCCATTTTTTTCTCGTAATTGATAAGTATTTAAATTATATAGTTTTTACGCAATTATGAGAATTTTTAAGATAGTTTTATAAATAACTATTGTTATTTTTTTTGAATGGTTGATTTTGCGGAATTTAAAAAATTCTTTATGTTTAATTTGATTGGTAGTTTAATAGTTGCTTCTTTGGTTGCAGTTGTATCTGTTTTAATTGGAGAGTTCAATCAGACTGCTCAAAGATCATTATGGACTCTCTCGATGGTAATAGTTCATTCGTTCATTAGTTTGGCTTTTATATGGGATGATAAAAAACAAGATACTTTTGAGACATTTTCTTTTTTCAGCAATGTTATATTCTCATTAGTAATTGTTAGTTTTTTAACTTCTATTTTCGGTATATGGAGCATCATTACTCCAGAATCAGTTGGGAATTTATATCAAACATACTTTGTAGTTGCTTTTGCTGCCCTCCATGCAGATATTTTATCTAAGGCATTACATAAGGAAACTTATCTAGATGTGATAGTATATGTAAATTACATATTTATACTAATAGTAGTTTCATTGATACAGCCAATAATCTGGGA
>PSPM01000018.1 GCA_004195435.1 Candidatus Parvarchaeota archaeon
TTTAAAAGATATAGAAACTGAATCAAAAGGAATAGGGAGGAAAAATGAATTATTGTCATGTAAATTATTCTAAAAGGGGTCAAATAAAAATCCAGCAGATGGCCTTTGTTCTTGTAGCAATTATGATTTTCTTTTCTTTTGCAGCTTTGTTTTATTTTTCTTTGAGTGTTTCTAAATTAAAGGGAGATGCTGAAGATTTGAGAGAAAAGGAAGTTAAAGAAACGGTTAGAAGATTGGCTGGAAGTCCTGAATTTTCTTGGACAGTTTATGATTGTCCAACTTGCATAGATTTAGATAAAGTAATGGTCTTGAAAGATTTAGAAAGTTATAATGGTTTTTGGAAGAGAATTCCGTTGTTAAAAGTTGAAAGGGTTTATCCCAGATATGAAAATGGTGAATGTACAAGAGATAAATATCCTGAATGTGATAAAATAACAATAATAGAAACTGGTGAAAATGTAATTGCTTATTCATCTTTTGTTTCTCTCTGTAGATATGATAATTTAATAGATTCTGAAAGATGTGAACTTGGTAAATTAATAATGGGATTTGAAACAATACAATGAAATCTAAAAAAGCGCAGGAAGAAATTGTTGGATTCGTTCTGATAATGGTCATAGTAGCTGTAGGTTTCTTGATATTCTTAGGCTTTAATCTTAGACAAGGTATTACGACTACTGAAGAAAGTTTTGATTTACATCAGTTTTTAGAAAGTAGTGTGGAATATACTACTGAGTGTTCCTTAAGGTATGAAAAAGATTTTGCTAAATTGGGTGATCTATTTGAATCTTGTTATTTGGGAAAGACTTGTTTTGGTGGTCAGCAATCTTCTTGTGAGGTTTTAGAATCTACCTTGGAAGGAATATTTTCTGAAAGTTTTGTTATTGATCCTGAAAGTAAATATACTTCCTTTGAATTCGAATCTTATTTTGTTGAAGGAGAAGAAAGAGAAGAGATTTTTTCCTTAGATAAAGAAGGAGAATGTGGGGGAAAAATTATAGGTTCCACATATATTTTGCCGGCATTTCCTGGAAATATAGAAAACTCTTTGAAATTATGTATTGCTATAACTTAATCTGGATATTTAAAGAATCTATTATAACAACTGGTTTTAATCTTTCTCTCTTTCCTGTTTTCTCTTTTAATAAGTCTATAAATCCAAATTTTTCTAAAAGCTTTATATCCTCGCTAACTGACTTAAAATCTCTATCTAATATCTTTGAAAGATCATAAATTGATTTTGGATTTTTTTCTTTTATTACATTTAGAATTCTTGCTTTTTCGTTTGATAATAATTTCCTCATTGTTGAGATTCCTTCAAAATCATAAGATTTCTTGTCTATAGAAGTTTTTTTGAAAAAGGGATTAAATTTTCCCCCCTCATTCTTAATTGTTATCTCTAAACTCTTAGTTTTTTTTGCCATTTTGTGATATATGTTTTTTTATCTTATATATCTTCAATATATCTTAAGTATTTATAGGTTTCTATTTCCTATATATTGGATAAATCCCCCATATAGGCTAGCGAGCTAAAATAGATCTGCTCTAAGGGCCAATTAATTATTAAGTAGTTGCATAAGCTTTATAAATGAAATTGGGTCTAATAGTAGAAATTGCATAATATGTTACAAATGATACAAAGCTTTAAAAATAAAATTTGAGATTTTAGATAACTCTATACGAGTACTATATATTATCGCGTCATTTTTTGACGTGCGACGAGTTGTATTAAACAACTTCCCTTAAAGGGGGCTTGAAAAAGCTGTTAATGGTACAAAGTTGAAAGGGGGTTAAAAAAATGAAATTTAATTTTAAAAAAATCGCGTCAGCTTTGACATCCACAGTATTGGTTGGATCTACAGTTGCTTTGGCTGCTGCTGCAAGTTATCCTGCACCTTTTGTAGAGAATGGAGCTGCAGACGTTGCTGTTGTATACGGTAGTGATATGGATATGGCTGCTGTAACTGATATAACTACTTCCTTAAGTAGTGCTCTTGGTGGCGGAACTGCTGCTGGAGCAAGTACTGAGGCTTATGGTCTATTTACAACTTCTACTCCACTTTTGTTAAACAAAAGTATTAATTCTGTTAGAACTACTGTATCGGCTAGTAATATGCCAAATACTTTAGCAGATACAAGCTTTTCTGGAGATGTTGATGCTACAGTAACTTTCTCTATTGTTCCTGGAAATAATCCTAGAGTAATGTTCGCTAAAGAACCTACTAGTAGTGATGATCCAAATGTTGTTACTAAATTTAGTACTGCTTCTGGCAATGCTCTTTATAATGCAACAATTACTTTCAATAAAGCTGTTAATTTTACTCATGCAGATTCTGAAGGTGAGGAAATAACTTTATTTGGACAAGATTTTACAATTGCTAGTGCTACTGATAATACTAATCTTATTATGTTTAAGTCTGCTAAAAAAGTATTCTTAACTGCTGGTGGAAGTAGTCCTAATCCTTCTGAAGTTGTTCAAATTGATGGTGAAACATATACTGTTGATTTAGTTTCTGCTTCTGATACTGCTGCGACTCTTAAAGTTACTGACTCTGCTGGAAATTCTGATCAAAAAGAAGTTAACGAAGCAGCTTCCAAGAAAATTGGAGGTATAGAAGTTTCTGTTAATACTGCTGATGAAAACACTGCTCTTAATGAAATTAGTGCAGATGTAATAGTTGGAGCTTCTAGAGTTAAGTTTACAGATGGATCTGAAGTAAAAGTTGGAACTGATGAAACTGTAATTGAGGGAACAAAAGTATGGTTTGGAGAAAATAATGGTCAACTGATCTATAAAAATCTTACAAAAATGGTAATTTCTGTTTTTGGTTCAGATGGAAGTAGTGATGCATTAGTTTCTGGTGGTGAATTTGTTGATCCTGTTTTTGGTAATTTCAGAATGATTTTACCTGGATTAAGCATAGAAACGGATGATACTGAAAATAGAGAAACTATCTCTATTGATACTTCTGGAAATGATAAAATGACTGTTGGTTTAACAAATTGGCAAGGAAATTCACTTACAAGTTTTGAATGGCTAAACAATGAGTCTAGTGCTTGGGGTAAGGCATTCTTAGGAACTGCTGATGACCAAAGAATAATGGTTCAAGAAATGGGTTTGATAAATGAAACTGGTTATGCTATGGTAGGTAATGAAGAAAATGGTTACCTAGTTAAGCTTTCAAGTATTACTAACTCTACTGGAACTTCTGGAGCAGAATGGAATGATGATTCTGTCAAGTTCACAAATGTTTTTGATACAGGTCAAACTTGGGATACAGTTTTAACTTCTGAAGGTCTTGGTACTATTGATATTGGTGGAAGAAGTTATACAGTTAATTATGTTGATGATAAAAGTGGCAATAATAACGCTTATGCTAGACTTCAATGGGCAAGTGATACCACTGGTCAGGACATGGTTCTGTATCCAACAGTTGAAACTGGAAAAGGAGCAAACTTTGCTTTTTATGAGCCTTTAACTATTGCCTTGCAAAATTGGGATGGTTCTAATAATAACGTTAGTAACTTTAAACTACCTGATGGAGATGGCTACACTTCTGTTTCTGTTGCTTTTGGAACTGGTGAAACTGTTGGTGCTGGAAACTTTTCTATTGGAGGTGTTGATGTAAATACGACTGCTACAGCTGGAAGTGAATCTACAACTGCTACTATTGGTAAACTTACCTATAATTTAAGTAGTTCTGGAACATTAAACAGCTTGAGAGTTCATTTGCAAGATGATGAAGGTTCCTTGATTACAAATCCTGGAATTGTTATTTTTGAAGAACAAGATGATGCTAATAATTATGAAGCAATGATTATTCAAACATCTGGAGCTGGAGATTCCAATAATGGTATTGGTGTTAGTGATGTTGACTTTACATGGAATACTGATGCTGATATGGTTGATGGAAGTGCTTATGGAGCTAGCGGTTTCCAAAGAGAAACTAGTGATAAGCTCTATGACATGATGGATGTTTGGGGAACTTTAGTTACTACAGACCAATCAACTTCTGATCAATATACTGCAGTTGTTAGTTATCCTGATGAACAGGTAAATGCTCAAGTATATTTTGATGCAATTTCTGCTGGAGAAGCAACAAGTCTTGGAAGTGTAAGCGTTATGGATACTGAATTAGCATCCTCTGGTTTGCAAAGTAGAAACTTGATTGTAGTTGGTGGAAGTTGTGTTAATAGTGTTGCTGCGTCATTGTTAGGAAGTAGTAGTCCTATGTGTGGTTCTTCATGGACTGCCGCTACAGGAGCTGGTTCTGGACAATATGTAGTTCAAACATTTAATAATCCAAATGCAGGAGCAAAAGTTGCTACTTTAGTTGCCGGTTGGGCTGCTGGAGATACGCAAAATGCTGCAACTTATTTGAGAACTCAATCAGTTGATACATCTGTTGGTATGAAATACAAAGGTACTACAGGTACATCCGCGTCATTAGTAACAGAATAAGCTAAAACAAAAAACTTTTTTTTCTTTTTTTTCTTTTTTTTCTTTTTTTTCTTTTTTTTCTTTTTTCATTAAATTTTTATACTCATTCAATTTTTGTAATATATGAGAAAAATTAATGTTCATGATTCTGAAAATAAAAAAGAAAAAAGATTGAAAATATTTTTTGGACTTTTTTTAATTTTTATAATGATTTTTAGTACTGCTGGTTTTGCCTTACTTAGTAGCAATCCTTCTAATCCTATTGAAGAAGAGGAACAAAATTATGATGGCAAATATTGGAATTATAATAGTGATGGTACAAACTTTTATTTCTCTAATCCTTTGGAATCTATCGATGAATCTAGTATAAATATTGATAAAACATTAAATGATTATCTTGGAAAAGAATTATTTCTGGATATTAAAAATGAAGCTTTCTTGGAAGAATTAACTCTTAACATGGGAAGATATCCTAGTAGAATTCAACCTGTTTGTCTTGGAGAATGTGAGAAGGACCTTCCTGAAAAAACTTGTGAAGATAATTTAATAGTTTGGAAGGAATCTAAAAATAATCTTGTTTATCAATTAGATAATTGCATATTTATTGAAGGTGATTTGGTTTCGATAGACTCTTTTTTATATAAAATACTTGGTTTTATATGATAGAAAAGTTTAAAATTGAATTATTATTTCTCGTATGATGAAAAAGAAAAAGAAATTTACAAAAGAAAAATTAATTGAAAAAGATTTGATTAAAATTGGACTTTTCCTCTTTTTTTTAGTTTTTATTTTTTATGTTTCTAGTTCATATTTTAAGAGCCTGAATGAATTCAAATATGAGGGATTGACATTTAATAAAGTAAAATATGGAAATATTCCTTTATTTCATCATTATTATTATATCGATGCTGGCCAAAGTAATTTGATTAAGTATAATCTTTATACTAGAACGGACCCTAGAACTAATGATTTTATTGTAGAAGGTGAAGATCTACTCATAGATATATCTAAGCCGTTGTATGTTTCTGTTAATGCTACTGGCCTGCAGAAATGTGAATATAGTGTTGTGGGTGTATCTGATCTTACTTCTTTCTTATCTGATCATCAATTTAATATAAAGGGTGGAAATGTTAATTTCTTTGAAGCTTGGGCAAAGGGGCAAGAATGGATAACTTGTGAGAGTAAACAAGATTCTTCAGTTATAGAAATTTTTGAAGGTTTGGAAAATAAAATCTCAAAAGAAGGAAACTGTTTCAAAATAGAAGTTGCAAATTGTGACATAATGAAAGCAGTTGATAAATTTAGAGTGCAACATATAATTGATGTTAGAAAGAATGGAAAATTTAAAAGAATTAGTTCTTAGTTCTTCTTCCAGAAATTAAATAGATAGCGATTATCAGAATACATAATAACAAGAGAGACAATGTTATGAAAAATATATATCTCTTTACTAGTTCTATATTTTCCCCAACTAAGTATCCTAAAAGGGTTAAAATTGTGACCCAAATTCCGGCCCCTAAGGAAGTAAAAAAACAAAATTTAGGTAAATTCATTCTTGAAAATCCGGCAGGTAAAGAAACTAATTGTCTAATTACTGGCAAAAGTCTCCCGGTAAAAGTTGTTATTTCTCCGTGTTTTCTGAAATATCTTTCCGATTTAATCAAACCTTTTTTTCCTATGAAAAATATTTTTCCATACTTTAAAATTAATTTATTTACTGCTTTTCTTCCTATTTGTAGAGCTATAAAATAATTAATTAATGCTCCTGCTAGGCTTCCAAGCAACCCCATAAGGATGATTATCCAAATAGACATCTTCCCAGAAGAAGCCAAAATTCCTGCAGGAATTAGCACTACTTCGCTTGGAAAGGGAATTATTGAACTTTCTATTAACATTAAGAGAAAAATCCCCATGTAATCTAGAGTTCCAACAAAATCTAAAAAGAAATTTAATATTTGCTCAAAAATCTGGATATTCATTGATAAATCTAATTAGTTGGATTTATAAATTTTTTATTTTTTATAGTTATATCTTTACTTAGATCCTTTAAATCTGATAAAATTGGGAATTTTTTTATCTTGAAAATCATTACATTTGAAAACCATATTAAAATTACCATAATTGTACTCCCAAAATACCAACTACCCTTGTGTGAAAAGAACTACAAATAGGACTATTCTTGCTATGTTTATTGCAAAAAAAGTTGAAAATAGAAAGATTAAACTTTTAATTCTTTTTTTTATACTCATGGGAGTCGTTAAATTTAGAATTGTTAGAAGATAGTAAGCGGCTCCACCTACACAAGCAGGAATTATCTTGGTATAAACATTTTCTACAAAAATTATATTATTGGCTAGTAAATTTGCACCATATATTGAATTTAATATCCATAAAACTGGATAAACTGTTAAAGGCGTTAAAATTAAATAAAAAAGATAAAGATTTGGAATTCCTAAAATTATTAAAAATAAATATCTAGATAATAATAAAAATGACCTTCCTTTTTCCATTAATAACCACAAAGAATTAGTAACTTAAAAAGTTATGTTCTTATTTTCTAGATAGCCTAGTTGCTACCATTATTATCAATAATATTAAGATTACATTAATTGCCCCTATTAGCCAAATTAAATTGCCATCTTTTCCTTCAAATAACTTTCCAAATAATCCTTTTTCTTTTTCTGCTACTTTTACTTCTATTTCTATTTCTTCTGCTAATGAATTATCTAAAGCATTTCTTGCTTGCATTGTAAATGATTGCAATCCTTCTGTTTCTTCTGAAATCTTGAATACAAAGTCTATTGATTTTGTTTCTCCAGCTTCAAGAGTTACCAAAGTAGGAGTTATAGATCTCAATTCTGCCCAAGAATCATAATTAGCTGCTTCTAAAATGAAAGTTTTTAATTCGGAATCTTGGTTTGTAATGCTTGAACTTACTAGCAATTCTTCTCCAGGCAATACATCTGAATCCAATGAAGCAGTTAGGAAAGCATTTCCTGTCAATAGAGAATTAGATACACAATTACTTATACTTACAGGAACTGTCCAAGTTTCTTCAGATTCTGTTCTATAATGATCTGAACTTGATCTATAATTGTAATATGTCTTTAGCTTGAATTGGTAATATTTATTTTCTAAACCTTGTGATAAATCGACTGTAAATGAAACATGTGCGTCATCTCCTTCTTCTAGATCTTCTCTGATTATATTTTCCATATAAAGATCTAATTCATTATTGTATAATTCTACTTTTATTTGATTTTCATCTCCTTCATCTCCTATGTTAAATACATCCATATCTATTGTGAAAGATTCTCCGCAGAGGACATTATCTGTTGGATAAACTAAATTTTCTATTACTATGAAATTTTCATCATCTGATTCTCTTTCAATTTCTATTTCTTCATAGAAATTATTACTTAAATCGGTTGATCTGTCTGTACATTGATTTGATTCTCCATCATCGTCACTATATGCTTTAACTGCTAATTTATAATTTCCATCATCGAAATCTGCAGGAACTCTGAAATTGAATACCATTCTTTCTTCATCTCCATCATCTATGTCACCAAGATCTCTTTTTTCATCATCGTCATCATTGAAATCTAAATCATCTGAAAAATCATTTCCTTGTGAATCGAATAATCCTATCTCTACAACTACATCATCTAAATTTTGAGATCCATCATTTTCTACATCCACTTCTATTATTACATTATCTAGTAATCTCCATTGATCATCATGTCCATCCTCATTTTCTACATCGATATCTAATGATATGCTTCCACCTGCACTTCCTGAATCACAAAAAGTACTTTCAAATCTCAAGTCTACATCTTGTGTGCTTGTTAAAGTGTTTTCTGAAGTATTTGTAGCAGTTATTGTTGAAGATACTGAATGCGTTCCAAAACTAAAATCTTGTGTGTTTCCAGTGAATTCAACATCTATTTGTGCTTGAGATCCTCCAGATAAAATACTAGAATCATTTGATTCTAGATTAAATGTTGCTATATTTCCATTTTGTTCGATAGTTAAAGAAGGATCGTAGCTTAATTCTACCTCATCAGTTCCATCGTTAGAAACTAAAAAACTCCCCATATTATTTGTATTGGAAAGTGTTAAACTTGAAGTTGATGTAGAAATTGATGTGTTAGCTAATGCTAGAGTTGAAAAAACTAATAAACCGATTAAGATTAAAGGAATTATTTTTCTGTTCATTGTGTTGTAACTTTGTAATTACAATTGATTTATAAATATTTCTATGATGTAGAGGAAGGTTTATATAAAAGTCTTCTTAGAAATTATTATGGCTATTAGATCTAAGGAAAACTCTCTTGGTGCATGGGCTTTTTTAATTGGTGTTGTTTTAGCTTTAGCTGCTGGTATTTTGAGTTTTGGAGAACTTAATCCATTAATGTTGGCAGTATTAGTTATTCTTGGAGTTATTGTTGGGTTTGTTAATGTCTCTTCTAAAGATGTTAATACTTTTCTAATGGCTGCTGTGTCTTTAGTAATTGTTAGTTTTGCTGGTCTTCAGGGAATTATTGATGCTCAGATATTAAATATTGAGATTGGTAAAATGGTTTCTGCGACTCTTGGTTCTTTATTGGTTTTGCTTGTTCCTGCAACAATTATTGTTGCTTTGAAAAGCTTATTCTCTATTGCTCAATAAATTTTAAAAATTAATAAAAACTGACTGGATCTTTTTTCTTATCATTACTTTTTGGAGGAGCACTATAAACTTTTGCAAATTCTGGAGTTGCTAAAACTGTGTGTTCTCCAAATCCAGCAATTGTTCCTTGTAAAGCATCTATTGTTTTTTTCAGTTTAGCTATGGCTCTTTTTAGTTCTATTATATCTTTTGATTTTAAAGGCCTAATATCTATTACTGCAATCGTATAACCTTCTCTTAATGAGTCTAAAATCTCATTTACATCGTCATATGTTCTTAAAGTAAAAGGTCTGACAAGGATTTTTTCTTTTTCTTCTTTCTTATCAAGATCTATTTCCATATAGTCTTCTGTATTCTCTTCTTTTCCAAACATTTTTTTTATATCGAAAGCCATATCAAGTCAAAATATATTCAGTATATAAATTTTATCGTAATTTAAAATATTTTTAGGATTAATCTTTTTTTTCTTTAGAGGATTCTTCTTTAAATTCTATTACCTTTTTTTCTAATAATTTTTCTTGTTTTTCTATAGATTCTAACCTCAGTTCTAAGATCTTTTTTTTGTCTTCTAATTCTTTTTTT
>PSPM01000019.1 GCA_004195435.1 Candidatus Parvarchaeota archaeon
ACACAAAGACAAAACTAATAATCACAAAAATTAACAAAATAATAATAACAATTTTTCCAATTGTTTTTCCAACATTTTCCATCTTATTCTTTCATATGGACATCTCTTTGAGGGAATGGTATTTCTATTCTGTTTCTATTAAATGATTCATAAATTCTAGTATTTGCTTCATCTACAGCATCAATTCTATGTTCAAATGAATCAACATAAAAATAAGCTTTAAAGTTTAATGAAGAATCAGACATCTCCAAGAATCTTACAATAATTTCAGAATCTTTCTCAAGATTCTTAATCTTTTTCAATTCACTTTTTACAATCCTCTTAACTTTCGATATATTGCTTCCATAAGCAACTCCAAACGGAATAACTACTCGTGATCTAGGTTCCGGAAGAGCAACATTTTGAATTTTACTATCTGCTAATTTTCCATTAGGAACAATTATCAATTCATTATCAAAAGTTAAGATCTTTGTACTTCTTAAACCAATGTTCATTATTTTTCCTTTAGTCCCCCCTTCCAAATAAACTAGATCTCCCGCTTTAACAGTTTTATCTAATATCATTGAAATTCCTCCAAATATATTACTTAAAGTAGACTGCATAGCAAAAGCTATTGCAATTCCTGCAATTCCAAGTCCCGCAAGGAAAGGACCAATTTCAATCCCCCATAATTCAAGAACATAAAGTAAAGCCAAAATACCTATCACAATTCTTAAAAAACTTTTTGCCAAACTCATTAAGTCTTTAACAGATTCATAATTAGATTTAGCCATTTTTTTCAAGGCTCTAAAAATAATTATATCCATAATAAGGTAAGCAAGATAAGAAACAAAAAGGACTATTATGGAAAAGATAACTTTGCTCATAAATTCTTCAATCGAACTATCTAAAGACAATTCTTCAATAGCCAATCTTAAACCAAGCAAAATTATAATTAAACTAAGAGGTTTAGAAGACTTTTTTATAAGGATATCGTCTGCCTGGGTTTTGGTCTTAGAAGTGACTTTCAATAAAACCTTCTCAATAATAATAAGAAACATTCGCAAGAAAACAAAAACAATTAGAATTACAACTAAGGATCTAATGTATGCATTAGCTATATAATTCTCAAGACCAAAAGCCATATGCCTAGAGATTATCTACCGTTTTAAATTTTTCCAATACCTTTAAATAATTATTAAGATCAATAAGGCCGAGGTGAAAATGCCAAATCTAGAAGTAATAGCTTATTTATTAATACTAATAACTTGCGCATTAGCTTTACTTGCCGTAACTAGAAGTTACGCAATAACCAAAAAAAGGCTCCCTTTCATCCAAATTGTTGATTTGGCAAGAGCGTTTTTTATAACTCTATCATTCATAATCCTTAAATTATCCATGGACCAAGTTTATTTCTTAGGAGATATTATTCCAGAAAAAGTTTTCAAAATTTTATCTATGGTTTTAAACATGTTAATTCTATTACTAGTATTCTATTCAACAGCAAAGATAATCAAGTTCTCAAAAGAATTTCCTAAATAATTTAATATAAACAAACGCCCGGAGCAGGATTCGAACCTGCGAATCCACAAGGGAAACGGGATTAGCAATCCCGCGCAGTAACCACTGTGCCATCCGGGCATAAATTACTAGACAAAATTCCACTTATAAGCTTTATCATAAAAAGTTTTTTATAAATTAATTATCTTGTAATATGATGTCTAAAGATTTTCAAGCATCAACTTCTGACATAATAGTTGATTCAAAAGAGGGAATATTACTAATAAAAAGAGGAAATAAACCCTTTAAGAATATGTGGGCCCTCCCCGGAGGATTCCTAATAACTGGAAAGGAAACTCTTGAAGAAACGGCAAAGAGAGAATTAAAAGAAGAAACAGGATTAATTGTATCTAAGAAAAATTTGAAGTTATTTGAAGTTTATTCAGATCCAAAAAGAGATCCAAGAGGTCAAATAATTTCTCACACATATATAGCAAAAAAAACAAAAGGAAAATTAAAACATGATTCGGAAGTACTAGAAATAAAATTTTTCAAAAGAATACCAAACAAATTAGCCGCAGATCATAAAAAGATATTGAAAGATTATCTAAAATCTATTTCTTAAAGCTTTATTAGAAATATTGAAATGACAAACTTTAAAAGTTCTCTAATTCCCATATTACCAGCAGGGTGGAGCAGTCTGGAGTGCTCGTCGGGCCCATAAAATTAAAGTTTTCTGAACTTCATGCTTAGAAATCATAACTTAGGAAACCCGGAGGTCGCGTGGTTCAAATCCCGCCCCTGCTATTCTTGAGAATCATTTTTAGGAATTTCATAATGGGTAGCTATTTCATCTTCAAGGAATTGATCAGCCTCAATCAATTTTTGTTTTATTGTATCCCCCCAAGAATCAACTTTTCCATATTTAGGAACGACTACAAGGTCATATCCAAATCCAGAAGCCGGTTCAATTTGTGCAGCTTGAATAGCCCTTTTTGCAATGCGACTAGCAACATTTGAATCAATAGATTCTTTATCAAATTTATAATCTCCAATTTTGCCATCAGAAATTATGCTAGAAAGATATTTTTCTACTTCACTAGATCCACTACCAATACAAATATAATCAAACTCATTATTTTCTTCAGAATCAAAAATATTACCAAACTCATCTATTTCCCATAAACCAAATTCAGGAGATTGAGTGCAAAATATAAATGAATAGGTTCCTTCAATATCTCTATCTCTTTTAGAAATAGTCCTATTTAATTCATAAACTTCCTTAAATATTTTAGTTTTTACAGCAGTTTCAATAATGTTGGAAGACAATTTTTTATTTGAACCATATCTTCCATGACCTTTCAAAGTTCCAAAAAATTTCCTAAGTTCTTTAGTTTCCCCTCCACCGGTAAAACCCAAAGCCCAATTTTTCCCATAATGTATCTTTTTGACAAAACCTTTAGAAACCATGGTATCTCCTTCAAATTCGCTCATTTGATGATCAGATGCTAAAACAATTCTTTCTATTCCAGAGTTAGTTTTTATACCAATTAATGTAGACATAAAAAATAATATTATCAAAAGTATATAAGGTTAATAAGAAAGAAAGATATATTTTAGATTAATACAATACTTTTTATACAAAAGTTGCCAAATAAAAAAATGTTTATAATAGGAATTGATGATTCTGGAAGAGGTCCTCTAATTGGCCCAATGATCCTAGCAGGAGTTCTAGTAACCAAGGAACAAGAAGAAATTCTAAAAAAAAATAATGTAAAAGATTCAAAAGTTTTAACACAATCAACAAGGGAAAGATTGTCCGAGATAATAAAAAAAAATGTTTTAGATTATAAAATTTTGGTTACACACCCATTAGAAATTGATGAGTCATTATCATCTGGAGTAAACTTAAATGAATTGGAAGCAAAAAGATCAGCAGAGATTATAAACTTTTTAAATAAAGGTGATAAAGAAATAAAAGCAATAATAGATTGCCCTTCACCAAATAAAATTCATTGGCAAGGAGTTTTAAAAAAATATTTAACAGATTCAAAAAATTTAAAGTTATCTTGCGAGCATAAAGCAGATGCCAATCATGTTTCAGCTTCAGCAGCTTCAATTCTAGCAAAAGTAACTAGGGAGGAAGAGATAAGTATTTTAAAGAAAAAATATGGAGATTTTGGTTCAGGATACCCTAGTGATCCAAAAACAATAAGTTTCTTAAAAGAAAAAGGAAAAGAATTAAGAAATTCTGGACTTTTCAGAAAATCTTGGTCGACCTGGAAAAAATTATTTCCCATAGATAAACAAAGTATCTTGTAAAATAATAAAGAACATATAATCTTATAAATGATTAAGGAAATTAATAATATGAAAAAAATTTTAGTAACCGGGGGAGCAGGATTTATAGGATCCCATTTATGTGAATTTCTTTTAGAAAAAGGAGAAAAAGTTACATGCTTGGATAATTTACTTACTGGATCAAAAAATAACATTGAAAAATTATTCTCTAATAAAAATTTTTATTTTTCAAAAATGACAATAAATAATCCAATATCTTATAATGGGAAGTTCGATCAAATTTATAATTTAGCTTGTCCAGCATCACCAGTGCATTATCAATCTGATCCTATAAATACAATAAAAACAAACACAATTGGAGTAATAAATATGTTAGAATTAGCAGAAAAAAAGAATTCAAGAATATTGCAGGCCTCTACTTCAGAAGTTTATGGAGATCCTTTAGAACATCCGCAAAGTGAAAGTTATCTTGGAAATGTTAATACTATTGGTCCAAGATCTTGCTATGACGAGGGCAAGAGAGTAGCAGAAACTTTATTTTCAGATTTTCATAGAGAAAAAGGAGTAGATATAAGAATTGCAAGAATATTCAATACTTATGGGCCAAATATGGCTGAGGATGATGGAAGAGTCATATCAAATTTTGTTTTGCAAGCATTAAAAAATGAAGCTATAACTATTTATGGTAATGGGGAACAAACAAGATCCTTCTGTTATGTTTCTGATACGGTTGATGGATTATATAAACTAATGAACAAAAAAGATTTCATTGGCCCAGTTAATTTAGGAAATCCAATAGAATTCTCAATGAATAAATTAGCAAAAAAAATAGTAGACTTAACTAATTCAAATTCTAATTTAATTTATGGGGAATTGCCCCTAGATGATCCAAAAAAAAGAATGCCTGATATTATTTTAGCAAGAGATAAATTGGATTGGAAACCAAAAGTACATTTATCAGATGGATTAAAAAAAACAATAAATTACTTTAAGGAATAAACAATCAACACTCTATAAATTTATATATCTTTTTTTCAATATTTCTTTATGACATTTATAAAAAAATTGGAGATAAATGGATTCAAATCTTTTGCACAAAAAACTGAGATCCCTTTTAAACAAGGAATAAATATTGTTGTTGGACCAAATGGTTCTGGAAAATCAAATATCTCTGATGCTCTTTGTTTTGTTCTAGGAAGAATATCTTCAAAATCAATGAGGGCACAAAAATCAAAAAATTTGATTTTCATGGGGACCAAAAATAAAAAACCAGCAAAAGAAGCTTCTGTTGAATTGGTTTTTGACAATTCAACTAATACTTTCAATATACAAACTCCGGAAATTTCTCTAAAAAGAATTGTTAGACAAAAAGGTGGAAGCATATATAAAATAAATAACGAAGTAAAAACAAGGGGGGAAGTGTTGGAATTATTAGCTCAATCAGGGATAGATCCTCACGGATTTAATCTAATTTTACAAGGACAAATTCAAGCAATTGTAAAAATGCACTCAGAAGAAAGAAGAAAAATAATAGAAGAAGTAGCAGGAATATCTATCTATGAATCTAGAAAAGAAAAATCAATTAAGGAATTAGAGAAAACAGATACAAAATTAAAAGAAATTTCTACTGTATTAAAAGAAAGAAGATTGTTTTTAAAGAATTTAGAATACGAAAGATCTCAGGCATTAAAACACAAAGAATTAGAAAAAACAATAAAGAGATGCAAAGCTTCAATTTTAACTAAAAAAATAAATGAAAAAAATAAAGAGATAAGCTCAATAATTAAGTCCTTAGAAGAAAAATCAAAAGAAAAAGAAAATATTAAGAAAAAAATTGAATTTATTCAAGACAAAATAGAAAAAAATAATGATAAAATAAATCAAATAAACAAACAGATTAAAAAATCAACGGGGTTAGAACAAGAACAAGTTCATGAAATAATTTCAGATACTAAGGCAGAAATAGAAGGATTAAGAGTAAGAAGAGAAAATTATGGAAATAGGAGGATAGAGATAAAAAAAAGAATAGAAAGTATGAAAGAATCTGTTCCTCAGTACGAAAAAGAAATAAATGAATTAAGAAAAAAATCACCCCTAATAGCAAAAAAACAAGAAGAATTGAAAAAAAAGAAACAAGAATTAGAAATCTTAGGGGAACAAAGAAAATTAGCTTATACTCAAAAAACAAAAATTAATTCAGTAAAAGAAAGAATAAAAGATAAATCAAATCAAATAACTAAAATAAATGTAGCATCAGAATCAATTATAAAACAAATAGAAGAAAATTCCCAAAATTTAATTTTTGATGACCTTGAGTCTTGTTCTAACAAAATAAAAGAATTAAGTAATGTTTTGTTACAAAAAAAGTTATCTTTAGAGAAATTTCTAGAATCAGAAATTAAGCTAGAAAAAATAATTTCTTCTTCAGAGACGCAAATTAGTTCAGCAAAAGAGATTAGAAGAAAAGTGCAGGAAATAGATATTTGTCCAATATGCCAGAATAAAATGACCGAAGAACATTTAAAAAATGTAATAAAAAGTTCTACTGAAAAAATAATCAAATTCAATGAAAAGATAATTCCTGGAAAAGAGGGAATAGCCAATTTAAGAAAAAACAAAGAAAAAACAAGAAACGAAA
>PSPM01000020.1 GCA_004195435.1 Candidatus Parvarchaeota archaeon
AAACTCAGCACTACCTGTTGCCAGCCTATTAACTATCTCTACATGCTCCTGAGAAACATCCATTTTCCATTCATTATCACCTTTTGTAACAATTTGAATTGCTGAGTCTTTATATTGATCTTTTAAATCCTCTAAAATTTTTCTAAGTAAAATAGGATTAACATCGGTTAAACTTACAAGTTCTTTCAGTGATAAATATCTGCCAGCAATAAAAAGGGCGGCTTCAACTTTTTTCCGATTTTGAAGATCTTTATCCTTATCTATTTCTTCCAAACTTTCTTTTCTTAATTTAGGAGTTTCCATAGGAGATACAATAAAAAAATCTATATAAAGTTTATTTAATGAAGAATATTAAAAGTCCTTCAATTATTGCTGCTAAAATTAATAGGCATAAAATCTTTTTGTAAATTCTTCTTTTCTTTTTTCAGCAAACAAAAACATTCCCAATTTAATTCCCAACCCTACAGATATAAAAATTGCTGGAAGCTCGAAAATTCCATGGGGCAAAAGTGAAAATATGGCTTTAACTAAATTAACATTTTCTACTTTTGAAAAAACAAATCCTAACACTGCTCCATTTGCGAAAATATTAATTATTGGAAAAATTCCAAGAAAAATTCCCAAAATAATCATTAAAAAGGCGACAATCAAATTATTTTGAAAAATAAAAAAAATTAACTGAGAAACATTCATATTTTTTGTTTCTTCTATTAATTTCTTTAAAGTTTCATCCATAAATCCTAGTTCAGAAGCAAAAACTAATCCGAACAAAGATCCAGAAACAAATAATAATCCTGCAAGAATAATATAATTTTTTGATTCCAAAATATATCTAACCGATTCTTTCCAAAGATTTGATTTTCTTCTAGTTCTTTTTTTAACCATTATTTAAACATTTTATTCAACATTCTAACTTTTCTAGAATATTTATTTCTAATATAAAAACCGTAAATTAAACCAACTATTAGGCCGCCAAAGTGAGCTGTATTTCCTATTGGTAATCCTGCAGAAAATGAAACAGCCCAAAGACCAAACATTAGTAGAGTCATTCCAAGCCATAAGGGCATGGGAATTATAAAGAAGATTAACACTTTTAGTCTAGGAATTAAAACTGCTAATAATCCTCCTAATCCGAATAACGATCCACTAGCACCTAATGCAAAAGCATTCACATCTCCAAAAAGAGAATCTCCGTAAGGAATATATTGTCCAACATATGCAAGACCTACAAAAAATAAACCGGCAACTATTCCAGAAATAAGATAAAACCAAAGATATCTTTTCTTACCGATCAATTTTTCAACAAAATTTCCAATAAAAAACATAGAAATCATATTGACAAATAAATGAGCAAAACCGACATGGAGAAACATACTAGTAAAAATTGTCCAAACATATCCTTTAGAAAAATAAGAAGGATTTAAAGCGAAATAAGAAATTAACTTTTCAGGATCAGATTTTCCAAATATCCAAAAAATTATGAAAAACGCGAAAAACGCGAAAAAATTTGCAAGAATTATTAATTCAGTCAAACTTCTCCTTTCGAAAAAAGTTTTTCTACGCTTAATTAAATTTTTTCTATAAACCATTATTTTTTCTTAGAAGTTTTTTTTATTTTTTTAACCGGTTTTTTTAATAAACTAGTTTTTTTAACTAGTTTCTTTTTGGTTTTTTTAACCGGTTTTTTTGATGGTTTCTTTTTTTTAATTTCTTCTTTCTTTCTTTCTATAGCTCTTTCTATCCTTCTTCTTTTTCTTTCTTTAGCTTTTTCCTTTGCTTCTTTTTTCAATCTTCTGGAAATAGAAGCTTCTCTTTTTTTCTTTAAAATTTCAAGTTCTAGGTCTATTAATTTAGAAGTTTCTTTTAAATTTGAAATATCTAATTTTAAATCATCAACTAATTTTGAATTATCTTTTAATTCCAATACCTCTCCAGTTTCTTTGCATATAAAATTATATTCCATAGCTTCTTCCTCTGTATATTCTAGCTTTTCGGAAGGGCAATAATAAAATCTCTGAGAACTTCGATTTTTAAAAGAGTTTTCAAGAGTTTCCATCTTTTCAATTAATTTACTTTTTAAAAATTGAAGAGATTTTTCGACATTTAAAGTCCAAAAATAAGTATACCATCCGCCATTTTTTTTATCTTTCTTTCTAGTAAAGCTAACCAAACCATAATTTAATAGTTTATATAGAATATTTCTTGTTTTATTAATAGTAATCTCTAATTTTTCAGCAATAACGAACTCATTTACTCTTTTTTTTCCATAGAGAACATCGGCAATCTTAGAAAAATCAGTTCCGGTAATTAAATTTACTAAATCTCTTAAAAATTTTAATTGATTTGGAATTTCTTCTTCAACTAATTTTTCCTTCGATTTTTTAATCTTTTTCTTAGAATTTTTTGAAAGCGCCATATTAAGTTATAATAAGTTAGAATATTTTAAAAACCACCAAATAAAAACCTTTCGTAAAAAAAATGTTACTATTATCCAATTAATATAAATCTATAAAAAAGATATTTGGAAAGTAAATACATGTTTTGGTCTAAAAAAAAGAAAAAAAAGCTCCCAGATCTTCCATCTATTACAGTTGCTCCATCAATGAAGGAATATACGAAAAATAGGGGAAATATTGAACAAATACCTTTGGAAAAAGAAATCCATAATCTACCATCTTTTCCAGATTCTCCGATGAAAAAAGGATTTAGTCAAAGTGCCATAAGGAATGCCGTTTCAACTGAAGAAGATAAAGATAATCTTCCAACTCTTCCTAATTTACCAGAAACTCCAGAGGAAAGAAAAGAAATTGATGAATGGGCACCTCAACTTCCTGGAAAAATTATCCCTCCAAAATCTGAAGAACTTGAAGGCAAACCAAATACTGAAATTATTTTTCCTATAGAAGGAAAACATGATAAAAGAGAAATATATGTTAAATTAGAAGAATTCCAAAAAGCCAATAACTCTATGAAAGTAGTTGAGGAGAAAATTAAAGACATAGAAAAAATCATAGAAACAATAAAAGAGGTAAAAGAAAATGAAGATCGTGAATTGGATTTATGGGATAGAGAAATAGAAACAATAAAAGCAAGGATATCTGGAATTAATAAAAATATATTCGATAAAGATTACTCTTAAATGGAATTTGTATCAATTAATTCGTCAGAAAAAAAATATGGGAAAAATAACATCTTATATGCGGAACTAGGAATTCTTGAAATTAAAAAAAGAAAAAAAAGATATTGGGAGTTTAGAAAAGAGAAAAAGGCTTTAAAAGAATTACTGGAAAAGAAAACAGCAGAATTAAAAAAATCTATTTCTTTATTAAAAAAAACATTTCCTAAGTTTGAAGAAAATATTTCAGAAATTGAAAAATCGGAAAAAAGAAATGATTTAGATTTAGAAATAGAAAAAATTAGAAAAAGAATTGACGAAATTCAATACAATTAAAAACAATTATTTCTTCGGAATTCTATGAAGGAAATTACTAGAAAAGAATTAATAAAAAAATATACAGAATTCTTTAAAGAAAATAAACATAAACTTATACCCTCTTCTTCACTAATTCCTGTTAATGATCCAACGGTCTTGTTTACAACTGCTGGAATGCATCCATTAATTCCTTATTTAGTTGGACAGAAACATTCTTTAGGAAAAAAATTAACAAGCGTACAAAAATGCATCAGAACTAGAGACATAGATGAAGTTGGTAATTCTACTCACCATACTTTTTTTGAAATGTTGGGAAACTGGTCATTAGGAGATTATTGGAAAAAAGAAGCAATAGAATTTTCCTATAAATTCCTCACCAAACAATTGAAGATTCCAATTGAAAAATTAGCCGTTAGTTGTTTCAAAGGAGATGAAGACTCTCCTAAAGACGAAGAATCTTTTAAGATATGGTTGGAATTAGGAATTCCAAAAGAAAGAATTGCTTTTTTGAATAAGAGACATAATTGGTGGGGTCCTGCAGGAAAAACAGGGCCTTGTGGGCCGGATACTGAGATGTTTTACTGGATCTCTAGCAAAAAACCTCCAAAAAAATTTAATCCAGAAGACAAAAATTGGGTAGAAATCTGGAATGATGTTTTTATGCAATATAATAAAACAAACTCCGGAAAATATGCTCCATTAAAACAAAAAAACGTCGATACAGGAATGGGAGTTGAAAGAACTTTGGCTGTTTTAAATAATTTAGCAGATAATTATCAAACATCTCTTTTTCTACCAATAATAAAAGAAATAGAAAAAATATCTAAGAAAAAATATGAAAAAAATAAAAAAGAAATGAGAATAATTGCTGATCACATAAAAGCAGCTGTTTTTATTCTTGGAGATGATTACGGAATAAAACCTTCAAATACAGAACATGGATATATTCTTAGAAGATTAATAAGGAGGGCAATAAGATATGGAAAATCTTTACGAATAGAACAAAACTTCATAACAAAAGTAGCGCAAACAGTTTTCCCAATTTATGAAAAAGATTACCCAGAATTAAAGAAAAATAGAAATTTTATTCTTGCCAACTTGGATGAAGAAGAAAATAAATTCAGAAAAACTGTAGAAAGAGGATTAAGAAAATTTGAAAAGATTTCTAAAAATAAAAAGAAAATTGGTGGGGAAGATTCATTCTTACTTTTTCAAAGTTATGGTTTTCCTATTGAATTGACTGAAGAACTTGCATATGAAAAAGGAGTTGTAGTCGATATAAAAGATTATGAAAATGAATACAAAAAACATCAAGAGCTTTCGCGTACAGCTTCAGCTGGCAAATTCAAATCAGGACTTTCAGATGATTCAGAAGCAACAACAAAGCTACATACTGCAACACATTTATTGAATGAAGTACTAACAATTGTCCTTGGAAAAGAAGTCAAACAGAAGGGTTCTAACATAACTCCAGAAAGGTTAAGATTCGATTTTACATTTTCAAAAAAACTAACAGATGAAGAAAAAAAGAAAATTGAAAATTTAGTTAATGGAAAAATAAAAGAAAAACTTAAAATTACCAAAGATGAAATGCCTCTGAAAAAAGCATTTAAATCAGGAGCTCAGGGTGAATTCGGGCATAAATATCCGGAGATGGTTTCTGTTTATACAATTCTTGATTCTAAAAACAAAAGGGGATGGTTTAGTAAGGAGATTTGCACAGGCCCCCATGTGAAAAATACAAAAGAATTAGGACATTTTAAAATTATTAAAGAAACATCTTCCTCATCAGGGGTTAGAAGAATTAAAGCAGAATTAAAATAAAAAGTATTATAAAGATCCTAAAATTTGATGCATATATGGGGCAAAAAACACTCGTATTATCTTTAATTATTTTATTAGCACTTGTTCCTTTTTCTATTGCTCAGGAATCTATAATTAATGAAGAAATAACTGCTGGAATTACTCCAGATAATGGAATTGGTTGGGCCTTGGATAAAACATTTGAAAATTTAGAATTATTTTTTACATTTAATAAAGCTAAAAAAATCAAAATAAGGCTAGAACATGGAAAAGAAAGATTGGAAGAAATTAAAGAAATGATTGATGAAGATAAGGTAGAAGATGCTGAAAAAGCAGAGAAAAAACATGAAAAAATTATTATTAAAATAGAATCTGATATTAAAGACCTTGAAGAAGAAGAAGAAGAAATTGGAGATATAACTGAAGTAGAGGATGAAATTGATTCTCAAGATGATGAAATTAAAGAAATAAAAAATAAAATAAAGATAAAAATTGAAGGAGAATTAACTCCTGAACAAAATGCAAAATTATTGGAATTCATAAGTTCATTAGAAGGAAATATGGATAAAATAAAAATAGAAATAAGAAATAAGAAAGAAAAAACTTTCACAAAAATAGAAAAAAGAACTGGGAAAACAAGAAAAGAAATTATGGATCAACATGGAAAATTAAGAGAAAGAAATATTATAAAAGCGAAAATTATTGGAGAATCTTCTATAGTGAAAATTGAAAAAAGATTTACAACAAGAACTTCAAATAAAGAAGAGATAATTGATCAAATAATTGAAAAATTTTCAATTAGCGAAGAGTATGCTAATAACTATCTTAAAATAGAAAGAGAAGATTCTGAAGAATTAGATGAAGATATTGGATTAAAAATAAAGATTGATATAAAAGAAAAAGATGGAATTGCCTTGGCAAAAGTAAAAGTCAAACTTAAATTTAGAAATGGAATAGAAAAAGAATTAATGGTTCAAGAAATAGTGCAAAAAACTATATTAACAAGGGAGCAAATACTCGAAGCATTAGTCATAGAGAATGAGGATGATGAAGTGGACGATGAAGAAGAAGAAGAAGATGAAGCGGATGAAGAGGATGATGAAATAGAGGATGAGGATGAAGAAGATGAAGGAGATAATAGTTCTTAGTAGTAGAAAAATAATTGATTAAAATCTAAATTATAAAAAAAAGTAAAAACAGAGCTAATAACAAACAATAAATTCCAAACCATCTAAAGTTTTTTCTTGAAATTAAAATATAATTAAATAAGAAATGAATAGTTAATAGACCAACCACAAAGCTAACTAAAGTTGCCCATATCAAATCAGGAGAAAGTGATTCAGTCCCTAGAGAAATTAAACTAGCTCCAAAAATTATAGGAATTG
>PSPM01000021.1 GCA_004195435.1 Candidatus Parvarchaeota archaeon
ACACAACTATCGCTATCAGCACTAGCACTACTACTTCCTCCGCCAGAACCGCCTCCGCCTCCTCCGCCTCCAGAGTCTCCTCCAGAATCACCTGAGTCAGCTGAACATTGGGAAGTATCGAAAATGCAATTATTTTGACAGCTTAAAGTTCCACCAAATCCTGTTCCAAGAATAGATTCACAAGTTTGCCCGTTTAAATTCGAACCATCACATTGTTCCCCTTGGATGGTATCTATAACTGAATCACCACAAATAGAACTTCCAAAAAAGACTGTTAATTCTCCTTCAAAATAATCTTGAGAACTAACAAGCCCTGCTAAACAAATCACCAATAAACATAAAGTTAAAAATTTCAAATGTTTCATCATTAAACGCTAAAAGCTTTCAAATAAAAGTTAGTTGTATCACCCAAAGGATATTCTTCATCTAAATTTGGAGGTATACTCAAATGTAACCAAAAGTTTCCGGAAATATATAATTCATCTGATATTTGTAAAGTTCCGCCATTAAATTGTGGAACTCCTGCAAAATTAACATTTCCAACTCCTACTGCATTTAAATCTTCAGAAGTATTTGTTATTCTAGCTGATAAATTTTGGGGGGCAACACCAAATAAATCTTGAAGATCCATCTTTACAGAATTTCCACCACGAATACCTACATGGAATTTTGCAGTACAGTCTCCTCCAACACTTGGGTCTGAAATAACACATTGTTCTTGTATACTTGCACAAATTATTCCATTAGGCAAATTAACATTAACATCTTGTGTTTTTACATTTCCAACATTATCATTAACACTAATCCTTACCGAATAATTACCTTCCATTAAACCGTAAAGCTCAAAGAAAGTTGCCTCAAGTGTATCAGTTAATGAGTGATGAACCATTTCCTGAGTTTTTACAAGATCTCCAGTTTCGTTATACCATTCAACAAGACCTCCTGCAACTCCACTTCCAGAATCAGTAGCACTCACAACTACACTCTGCTGACACATTACCTCAAGTCCTTCCCCGAAATTATTTACTATATTAAATTCTGGAGAAGTATCATCCAGATAATCAACTTGCATATTATGAATTTCTTCGTTACCTAAATTATCTGAACTCCAATATTCTATATTGTGAAGTCCTTCAGCTAATCCAGATAAATTGAAACTTAATGGAGAAACTCCTGAGCTTTCTACTCCGTCAATTTTGTAGTGAACCGAATTACATCCAACTGCATCATCTGTGCAATTCAAACTAAAGACTGTTTCTGAATTTACCCAATAATTTGTTCCATCAAAATATTTTGGATCTCCCATACTCTTTTCAGTTACAGGGGGGACAGTATCAACATAATCTATTTCTGATTTTACATCTTCAGAATGATTAAGCAAATCTAAACTATAATATTCTACTTCATAAACTCCATCACCTGAATCCAAATTAAATGCTCCGGAATAACTATTCCATTCACTCCAATTCCCAGAATTATATTTCAATCTATATGAAGTATCTCCACAGCCCACTCCTAAATCTGTACAATTCAAGCTAAATTGTGTAACATCAGTTACAAACCAATCAATTAACCATGAAAGCCAAGCGAAACCGGGATATTTTGGGTCTCCAATACTCTTGGTTGTTAAAGGTGCGGAAGTATCAACATCAAATTGCTTGTGGGTGCTATCTTGATTACAAGCATTATCTGTTACCTTCTTGTAGACTTTACAATCATTCAATCCATCAACAGGACAATACATAGAAACATCAATAGTTATATTTTCATTACAAACGACAGAAGTCCAATCCAATGTATCAATTCCGTCATTTCTGATCTTATATTCACATCCATATACTCCAAGATTATCGGAATCTGTTTCAGTTAAAACAAAGTCAGAATCGTACCAAGTATTTTGATCCGGACCAGTTATTTCAACAACAGGGTCTTCAGTATCATAATAAACTGTTTCTGAATTTGAACTCCAATCGCCAACATTTCCAGAATTATCAATTGCTCTAACTTTTATATAATAGCCAGCCCCATTAGTTGGTAAGTTAACAGTCCAAGAATTAGGGGAAGTATTCCCAGTGGAATGCAAACCTGCTTCAGAATCAAATACATTAACTTCGTAATAATCTACTCCTGAGCAACCGTTGTCACTTGAAGAATCCCAAGAAAATTCAGGAGCAATATTCACATAATTTGATAAACAGCTTGAAGGATTTTGATGAACTACATTCATTACTTGAGAAGGTGAATCAGTATCTACGCAAAAATCTTTACAAACATCTCCATTTCCGACATTTCCTGCAGAATCAGCAGCCCTGCAACAAATTTGATGTTCTCCATCTACAAAAGAATCAATTGGAGAAGGATTTCTCCAACTTTCGAAAAATTCATCAAAAGTTCCATCAACAGGATCTGCATCTGTAAAAAGATAATAAAGATTTGGACTAGTCCTATTATATTGAACATTTTCAACAAATGATTCTGAATCATTTGCAGTTCCGTAGATGAAAAAAATGCCTGAAGAATCTGTATAAGTCATTCCTGAACCAAGATTAAAAACATCACCTGTAGATTTATGTAAAAGATAATCAACTGTACAAGTTGGAGCAGTTGTATCAGAATAACCCCCTCCACCTCCACCAGATGCTAGAACAAAATTAATTGAAAAAAGAATTATCATTAAGCTTAGAAAAGAAAATCCAGTTCTCTTACACTTTCCAGGTTGATTTTTTTTCATACAAAGTTCGTATAACTATTTACTTATAAAGATTATTGCGAAATTAACCATATTTTTTGTAATTCCTCAAACTTAATGAAAATTAGAAATTATAGACGATTACTCGACGTAAATCCCCGGTCTTCCAGGTTTTACGTTCTTGCTTTTTTCTTGAGGATCATATTTTTCTTTGTCATTAACTGCGAAAACATTTACATCTATTCCAATTTCCAAACTTAACTTTTTAGAATCATAATTTTTCAATTCATTTGGAATTACATAAATAAAAACTTTCTTTCCAACTTTCTTCTTTCTCTCTTTGATCATTTTCAAAATATATTTTATATCCCCTACAGTTTTTTCAAAATCTTTGCTAGCTAATTCTAATTTTTCATTTATTTTTTTTAAATTTGGAACTGGCCATCTCTCTAAACTAATAAAATTTTTATTGCCTAATTTTTCCCAAAGCTCTTCAGAAATGTGTGGACATATCGGACTTAATAATTTTAAGAAAATCTCTAGTGATTTTTTATCACAACCAGATTTTAAAACTTCAAATAATTCTCTTAATTTTATTGAAGCAGAATTATACCTAAAATTATCCAAATCCTCTGAATATTCCTTTATGATTCTATTAAGTTTACTTTCTTGTAATTTCGTCACTTTCTTTTCTTTAAAACTTTTTAAAAAACTATAAACATTCAAAATAAATCTCAAACTTCCTTCAACACCCTCTTCACTCCAAGAAATATCTTTATCGGGACTTGCTACAGAGATAAGAAATAATCTGGCAGTATCTATCCCATATTTTTTTGAAACATCTTCTGGCAAAATAACATTCCCCTTACTTTTACTCATTTTATCTCCATCTTTTCCGCGCAACATTCCCTGATTGAATAATTTTCTAAAAGGTTCGTTTGCTTCCAAATAATTCATGTCTCTCAAAGCTTTTGTAAAAAATCTTGAATAAATTAGATGCATGCAAGCATGTTCAGCGCCACCTATATACTGGTCCACTGGAAACCATTTCTTAACACTTTTTTTATTAAACGGCTCTTTATCATTTGAAGGACTTAAATATCTTAAAAAATACCAGCTGCTATCAAAGAAGGTATCAAGTGTGTCAGTTTCTCTTTTTGCATTATTTCCGCAATCTGGACATTTAGTATTCAAAAATTGATCATTTGTTTCTAGAGGATTTCCTTTTCCAAATTTAACTTTTTCAGGAAGTAAAACTGGCAAATCAATTTCCTTAGTGGGAACAATTCCGCAATCTTTGCAATAAATAATTGGAATTGGCGTTCCCCAATATCTTTGCCTTGAAACTAACCAATCTCTTAATTTATAATTAATTGTTTTTTTTCCTAACTTTTTAGTTTCAAGTGCATTGATAATATGTTCTTTTGCTTCCTCTGAAGACAGTCCTGTAAATCCTTCAGAATTAATCAAGTCGCCATAACCTATGAAAGCCTCACTAATTTTTTCATTGGCTTTCCTAGCTTTTCCATGTTCTCCTATAACTCTTTTTATACCTAATTTGTATTTTTTAGCAAATTCAAAATCTCTTTGGTCATGCGCTGGAACAGCCATAACCATTCCACTACCATAATCTGCCAAAACAAAATTGCCTGCCCAAATTGGAATTTTTTCTCCAGTAAGGGGATTCTTAGCATAACTTCCAGTAAAAACTCCTTCCTTTTCCAATTTATCTAAATCTTCTTGTTTTGTAGATTTTATTTTCTTTAAGAATTTCTTTACCTCGGATTTTTGTTCATCGCTAATAAGTTCATTTAATTTAGAATGTTGAGATGAAACCACCATAAAAGTAACTCCGAATAAAGTATCTGGCCTTGTAGTAAAAATTTTCCAAGGAGATCCGTTTATTTCAAAGATTATTTCTGCACCCTGACTTTTACCAATCCAATTTTTTTGCATTGTTTTTATTCTTTGAGGCCATTCAAGTCCATCAATATCTTTTAACAATTCCTCTGCATAGGCAGTGGTTTTGATAAACCATTGTTCAAGATTTTTTATTTCAACTTCTGTTTCTGTATGTCTCCAGCACATTCCTAAATGAACTTGCTCATTTGCCAAAACTGTATTACATTTAGAACACCAATTAACATTAGACTTTTTCCTGTAAGCAAGACCTTTTTTTAAAAGTTTTAAGAAAAAATATTGATTCCATTTATAATATTTTGGATCAGAAGTTTTTATCATTCTGCTCCAATCATAACTTAGTCCTAATCCCTTCTGTTGCTTTATAAAATTCTTAACTGATTTCTCAGTATATTTTGCTGGATGTTCTTTTGCTTGTATTGCAGCATTTTCAGCAGGCAAACCAAAAGAATCATAACCCATTGGATAAAGAACATTAAATCCTTGCATTCTTTTTAATCTTGCATAAATATCCCCAATTGTATAATTCAACGCATGACCCATATGTAATCCGGAACCTGAGGGATAAGGGAACATTTCTAAAACATAAGTTTTATTTTTTCTTGAAGATTCATCCAATTTGAAAGTTTCCTTTTTTTCCCACCTATTCTGCCATTTTCTCTCAATTGTTGAAAAATTAATCATATTGTTTACCCTAATAGACAAATAAAAGAGGCAAATTTAAACTTTGCTAAAACTTAAATAAACAATTTGCATTAACTATTCATGATTAAAGCTCAGTTTTTTGGAGAAGAAATTTTATCCAATTCAAAGGAAGCATTTTCACTTTATGAAAAATCCCGTTTTGGAGAAAAGAAAAGAAATAAGATAAAGTATTCCTTAGTTGAAGCTCTATTTCTAAAAATAACTAATAAGATGGAAGTTTTTTCTATAAATAAAAATTTGACTGAAGAACAGCTATTTAGAAAAATAAAGAGAATAGATAAAAGAATAGATATAAAGTTGCCTGTTTTTTCTGATATGCGTGAAAAAGGACATATTTTAAAAACTGCATTAAAATTTGGAGCAGAATTCAGAGTATATAAAAAAGGCATAAAACCTGGAAAAGATCATGCTCTTTGGTTACTCTATCCTGTAAAAGAATCAGAAAACCACAGCTGGTATGATTTTGCAGCAAAAAATAGAGTTGCAAATTCAACAAAGAAAAAACTCCTAATCGGAATAGTTGATGATGAAGAAGATGTAAGCTATTATGAAATTTCCTGGCTAAAACCTTAAGAAATCATAACAATCTTTATAATATAGTCAAGTTAATTTTTGGCATGGCTGATATGCAAAAGCTATATGAAAAAAAAGAGAAAATTCTGTCAATTATAGAAGGCAAAGGGCCAAGTTTTCCAACAAGAATCTCTAAAGAAACACAAATAAGCCCTTTATTCGTATCTGCTTACTTATCAGAGCTTGTAGCAGAAAAAAAATTAATGCAATTCGTTTTGCTCTTAGAAAAATAAAAGATTTTGCAATACCCCTTTCTGTAAGAATTAAAGGAACAGTCAAATTATTTTGGAAATTTTTTTTAATTGAAGATCATGAAATCAAATCTAAAATTAATAAAACATTAAATACAATTCAAAAAACTGAAAAGATTGAAGAAAAAAAACTTCCTGAAAAAACTTTAGAAATTAATGGAAAAGAAATAGAAAATATTTTTGAAAAAAATCTTAAAAACGAAACAGAAATAACTTCTGATATAAGATATGAAAAACCAAAAGAAATAAAAAAAGAAATTAATTCAGATCACTTCTCTGAAAGAATAAAAGAATATCTTGCCAAAAAAGAAATTTCAACTTATAAGACTTTATTGGACAAAAAAAAGGAATTGATCTTTAAAGCAAAAAGAAACTCAAAATTTGGAGATCAGGAATATTATATTGTAGCTAAAGATAAGAAAAAGATTAGCGAAGAAGACTTAATAGTCGCTTTACAGAAAGCTCAAACAGAAAGGATGCCTGCTATTTTTATCTCTCCGGGGGAATTAGATAAAAAAGCAAAGGAATGTTTAGAAGTTTGGAGAAATATTCTCAAATTTGACCAAATCAAAAGCTTTAAATAATAATTTTCTAGACTAGCTAAATGGGAAGAATTAAAACGAAAATGATTAAGAGGGCAACTAGAGAATTAATGAAGGTAGATGACATCCAGTTTAGAGAAGACTTCGAGACAAATAAAAAAATGTTGAAAGGCACCGTGTCAAGTAAAAAAGTAAGAAACAAAATCGCTGGTTATTTAGCTAGGCTAGTCAGAGCGTCAAAATAAAGATTATTTTTTATTGATTTTTCTACTTATTTTATCAACTTTTTCCTCAATTCTTTTCAAATCCTTCTTCATAGAATAAATAGCTAATCTTCTTCTTCTATTAAAAAATAAGGTTATAGATTGAATAATTATCCATAAAATAACTAAAAGTCCAACTGCCTGAATCCATTTACCTAGCTTTCCCAATTCGAGAATGAAATCTGCAACAGGGACATTTTCCAAAACCATAATATAAGTTGGAAAAATAAGTTTATTAAATTACCTGAAAACAACAGACTTAAAAATGTTCCAGATTTTGTAACATCGGCTCTGTAGCTCAGTGGTAGAGCGCCTGTCTCATGAAATCAAGATTTCACATGTAAATCTCGATTAGAGACAGCAGGAGGTCGAGAGTTCAATTCTCTCCAGAGCCATTTCTTCTAGCACAATTTACTGATTGCAAGCACATTGTCTTGTGTAGATGCCGTGTGAGTAGGTACAATGGGCATTTCCACCGGAATCATAAGAACAATAATTACCATCGATATTGTAAAAAGGACCATACTGATTGCTCGCTCCGCATGAATTGGCTCCAGCTCCAGGATTAAAATGAAGACAAGTCGCACAGAGTGGATCATCATTAACCCAATCACATTGTCCCAAAGAACCAGGAGTATTTTCATAAAATGTCCCCCCAAATGGTACACAAACAGTACTGCAAGTTTCTCCCAATCCTAATTCTCCTTCATACCAACAATAGGTGCCATCCCACCAACCAGAGCAAAGCTGACAAAGACCTCCTGAAGATCCGGTTGGTGTAGCTGCGGGAGTTCCTACTCCAGAACCACAAGAACAAGTATTAGCAGCGCTATCCCAAATCCAACAGCCAGAATCAATGTTAGTATCGCTATCTATCTCGGTTGCGCATGCAGTCTGACATTCAGCTGCACTCCCAACAACGGAGGAAGCAATCTCTGCCGCGCAACTAGTATAGTCTTGAGAATCTTGACAAACTAAAGGACTTTGACAAGTTGTTGCATCGCAATCATATAATAGATCGCCTCCATAATCACATTGCTCGCCAGCTGCAGTATTCCAATAACCATCACCACATTCAGCTAGTGTACAAGCAAAAGATCCAGTTCCTAGATTATAATTGCAAGTTGCGCTATCTGCTAGAGTATCACATTGTTCGCCTGCCTGAGCAATTCCATCACCGCATTCAATCTGACAAGTTGCGCTACAACCATCTCCTGCTACAACATTACCATCATCGCAAGTTTCCCCACTTTGAATAAATCCATTGCCGCATGATGACACTTGTTCTTCATTACAAGCGCATTGTCTTTCGTATTTCCGAGAATAGGAACAGCTAGTGGATGTTCCTATTCTGGTTATGCAGTTATTTTGAGTAGGAGTGTAGAATGGGCCTGCAGAGTTTCCGCCGCCACATATTGCTCCCGGATTTAAAGCAATACAAGCAGCACAATCTGCAGGTTGAATGGCAGCCCAGTCACATCCTCCAGAACTAGTTGGATCAACGTAGATACCCCCATAAGGTGCACAAACATCATTGCATGTTCCTTCATAATTTCCTTGAATCCAGCAACGACTTTGAATTGAATCCCAGTAGCCTCCGGCAGCTCCACAATCAACATTTGATGTAGGCTGAATACAAGTACATATGTTGTTTTTTGATAGGCCCACTGATGTGCAACTTGAACTAGATCCCTGTTTTGCACCATAACAGTACCCGTTATTAGTTGTATAGAGATCATAGAAGTAGGGTGCATAGCTGCTGATGGATGGAGTTTGCAATCCAGCTTCAGGGTTAAAATAACTACAAGCATTTTGGCTAGTTAAAGGTGATTCTCGCCAATCACAATTTGCTTCTGCAACCCCTCCACGATCTTGGCAAACATCTGTGCAACTAAACGTCCCTTCTTCAATTGATGATTCACGCCAGCAGAAGTTATTGAAATTCTGATTAGGTAAATTAGTTAGATCCTCGCTCGCTGATAAGTAAACTTCGGCACCTCCGGAGTTATATATATCCAAAATCTCCGTCGGTGTAAGTGCTCTGTTATAGAAACCTAATTCATCAACTGCTCCATTGATTCCAGCCCCTAGTGTTACAGCGGCCGCTGGATGATCTGCAAAAGCTGTTATTGAATTAGCCCATACTTCAACGCCGTCAACATATAAAATTGCTTTC
>PSPM01000022.1 GCA_004195435.1 Candidatus Parvarchaeota archaeon
TAATAACTAACTTAGCATTGTTCTTAAATACAAGATTTTTAAGAGAAGAAAAAAATCTCTTATCTAATAATTCAATCATCTTTACTTTCTCCAAAGGTTTATTATCATGGCCAGGAAGATCTGTTTCTTTTATGTGGATAAAAAAATAATCTTTTTTATGTAAATTCTTTTTTACCATCTTTAAAGAATATTTTATTGCTTTTTTTAAACCAGAATAAAGATTTGCATAAATATCAATTCCTTTCATTTTTGGATAGGCAAATTTATGAATTTCCATTTTTGATGATTCTGCAATCCCTATTTCAAGAGGATTATAGACTGAAGCCATCCATTTCCCTTTTAATTTTTTAAGTTTGGTGGGAACATTTCCACAATCTCTGCAAAGTAAAAAATTAGCGGAATAAAGGCCTTTTCTAGCTCTAGAAATGTTTAATGGGTGGGAATCTAAAACTTTATGAGCTTGCCTAGCAAAATTATTAAGTAAATCGGCCGTAAGTTTGGAATCTTCTTCTTCATCAAGGGGCCTAGAATCTTTTATTTTATTAGAAGATTCAGTTAAAGCAATTCCAGATCCATAATCTGGATCTAAATAAGTAATATTATCCGAAAATCCCCCTCTAAAAACAAGGACTCCTCTATGTTGGACAGTTGAATAAAATTCAAATTCGAAAGGCAATTTTACATTATCATTTATTGCCTTAGCTAAAATTTGAGATTCTTTGGTTGATAAAGTTCTTCCAGCCCTTCTATCCAATATATTTTTACTCTTCAAATCCTCTATTGTTGCAAAATTTGTTCTAAAAGCTAGATCTCCTTTTTTTAACTTTATTCCTGCCCCTTGCGCTTCTAAAACTCCTCTTGAAACAGATCCAGGATCATAGCCTAATAATGAAACAATCGCGCTTGAAGACTGAGGTATGACTCCTTCTTTCACAGTATAGCAATAATCAATTTTGCTTTTATTGGCAATCTCATCTAAGTGGGGAGTTTTAGCCGCCTGCAAGGGAGTTATTTGTCCCAAAATTTGACATGGTTGATCAGAGACACCATCCAGAATAATAAATATTCCTTTCATCTATTAGAAAGACACAAGAAAGTTATAAAGATTGTTAGGATTCAACTGATAAATACTCTAAAGTTACGAAATATTTATACTTTTTATTAGGTACACCCTTACCTTTAAAACCTTCAAATTCATCATAAAATTATGTTTAAATCGCTAAAAAATAAACTAAAATCGTGGATAAAGAAAGAAGAAGAAGAAATAGAGGAAACTCTCGATGGAAAAAAAGAGCTAGAAGAAAAACCTAAAGAAAAAAAGAAAAAAGAAAAAAATGTTGAAAAAAAGGGATTCTTTAAAAAAATAAATTTGAAAATAAACACCACAACTTTAACTCAAGAAAAATTTGATGAAATTTTTAATAATGTTGCGCTGTCTGTGGTAGATAAAATTAAGGAAAATTTAATCGAAGATCTTGTAGGAATTCCGGTGAAAAAAGGAGAAATAGAAAAAATACTTAACGAAAGCTTAAAAGATTCCATATCCGGCGTGTTGAAAGAACCTCCGAACTTAATAGAAGAAATAAAGAAAAAAGAAGGAACTTATGTAATAATTATCTTTGGAATAAATGGAGCTGGAAAAACAACTTCAATTGCTAAACTAGCTCACAAATTAAAAAAGGAAAAAATTTCTTGCGTTTTGGGAGCGGGAGACACATTCAGAGCAGCTTCAATTGAACAATTAGAAATACATGGAGAAAAATTAAAGATTCCAGTAATCAAGCAAGATTATAATTCAGATCCTGCAGCAGTGGCATTTGATACTAGAAAATTCGCTGAAAAAAACAAAATAAAATGTGCAATAATTGACACTGCAGGAAGAATGTATACTAAAGAAAATTTAATAAAACAAATGGCGAAAATAATCAGAATATCCCAACCAGATCTCAAAATATTCGTTGGAGAAAGTATAACTGGAAATGACGCAACAGAGCAAGCAAAAACCTTTGACGAATCAATTGGGATAGATGGGATAATCTTAACAAAGGCAGATGTTGATGAAAAAGCCGGAACAATTTTATCAGTATCTCATGTAACCGGAAAACCAATTTATTTCTTAGGAACCGGACAGAATTATCAAGATTTGGAAGATTTCAAAAAAGAAGATATACTAAAAAAATTGGATTTAGATTCAGAAAACTAAGATTTTCTTTTACGTTTAGTTTTCCCTTTAGGGAAACTTTATTAACTAATCTCTTCCTTCGATTTTTATGTTAGGTAAATTATCCGCGACATTGAAAAAAACGACAGATAAGATAGCGAACGCCATATTCTTAGACAAAAAGTTGGTCGATTCCATAATAAAAGATTTACAAAGAGCCTTAATTGAAGCAGATGTTAATGTTCAATTAGTGCTTGAAATAACTAAAAAAATAAAAAAGGCGGCTTTGGATGAAAGAATAAAAGAAATCGAGAAAAAAGAGCATATAATAAAATTATTACATGATGAATTGATAAAGATTCTAGGTGAAACGCGTGAAGTAAAATTAAAAAAGAAAAATAAATTTTTAATGCTAGGACTTTACGGAGCAGGAAAAACAACTACAATTTCTAAATTAGCATTATATTATTCGAAAAGAGGGAAAAAAGTTTGTACAGTTGGATTAGACGTACATCGTCCAGCAGCCTCTGAGCAATTGAAACAACTTTCCGAAAAACTAAATATTATTTCATTTATTGATCCAGAAGAAAAAGATCCGTTAAAAATATGGGAGAAAAATAAGAAGGAAATTGAAAAATATGACCTGATACTTATAGACACTGCAGGAAGGGATGCTTTAGATAAAGAATTGGTAAAAGAAATAAGTTTAATTTCTAAAAAAGTAAAACCTACAGAAACTTTCCTTATTATTCCAGCAGATATTGGACAAACAGCAAAAAAACAAACACAAACGTTCAAAGAAGCAGTTAATATAACCGGAGTCATAATAACCAGAATGGATTCATCTGCAAAAGCAGGTGGTGCTTTAACAGCTTGTTATGAATCAAAAGTCCCAGTAATCTTTATTGGTACTGGAGAAAAAGCATCTGATCTAGAACATTTTAATCCGGAATCTTTTCTTTCTAGACTATTGGGGATGGGGGATTTAGAATCTTTGATGGAGAAAATAACTTCTGTTGTAGATCAAAAAGAAATTGAAAAAACTCAAAAGAGAATGGAGGAAGGAAAATTAACATTAAGAGATGTTCAAACTCAACTTGAGTCTATAGAATCAATTGGTTCAATGGATAAAATTCTGGGAATGATTCCTGGTCTGAAAAAAGAAAAAATTCCGGATAAAGCATTAGCAACTCAAAAAGAAAAAATAAAAATCTGGAAAAATGCTATAAACTCTATGACAGAAGAAGAAATTGAAAATCCAGAAATTCTTGAAAAACAAACTTCTAGAATGCAAAGAATAGCAAAAGGAGCAGGATGTAAAATAACTGACATAAGATCTTTAATAAAACAATACAAAATGTTAAAAGAACTTACAAAATCACAATCTGCTATGGCTGGAGGAGAATTAGATCAGAAAACAATGATGAAATTGGCAAGAAAGTTGGGGAAAAAGAAATTCAAGATATAATGGAAAAAATTATTGCACGCGGCGCTGAAGCAATTATAATAAAATCTGGAAAGAATATAATAAAAAAAAGAATAGAAAAAGGTTACAGAGAACCTAGCTTAGATGAAAAAATAAGAAAAAGAAGAAATAGGAAAGAAACAAAACTTCTTGAAAAAGCTAATAAGATTATCCCAACACCAGAAGTAATAGAATCATCTGAGAGAGAAAAAGAAATAAAAATGAGTTTTATTTCTGGAAAAAGATTATCTGAAAGTCTTGATAATCTAAAGGAAAAAGAAAAAATTTGTGAAAAAATTGGAGAAAATATAGCAAAGCTACATGATAACGGAATAATTCATGGGGACTTAACAACCTCGAATATGCTTTGGAAAAAAGATAAAGTATTCTTCATAGATTTTGGATTAGGCTTTCAATCAGAAAAAATTGAAGACAAAGCGGTAGACATTCATTTAATAAAGCAAGCTCTAGAAGCAAAACATTCAGAAAATTACAAAAAGCTTTTTCTTTCTGTATTAAAAGGCTATTCAAAATCAGAAAAAAACAAAGAAGTTTTAGAAAGATTGAAAAAAGTAGAAAAACGTGGAAGATATAAACATTAAGCTTATAAATTCCATTTCTTTCGTGAAAGCATAGCCCCATAGTCTAGTGGTCAAGGATGTCGGGTTTTGGGCCCGGAGACCCCGGTTCGAATCCGGGTGGGGCTATAAAAAGATTTTTAAAACCACTTTAGATAAGAAATACATGGAAAAACAAGAAACAGTTGGAAAATTGAAAGTAGCGGATATTGACAAAAAGGTAGTTGAACTTTCAAAAGAAGGAAATTCAAGTGAAAAAATAGGATTAATTCATATGGGAAAAAAATAGAAAAAATCTTAAAGGCGAATAATTTGGAAGCCAATAGTGAATTTCATAATATTCAGAGAAAAACTGAAAAATTGAAGAAACATTTTGAAAGAAATAAACATGATTATTCTTCTAAAAAATCATTAATAAAAAATACTGGAAGAGTTAATAGATTAAAGAAAATGCTTTATCCGGTTAAATAAACTAGAAATCTTTAAAAATTATATTCAATGAAGATACTAATGATGAAGAAAAAATTTTTGAAATTAATTTGTCCGAGATGCAGATTATCACAAATTACTTTTGGAAAAGCATCTACTTGGCTAAAATGTGAAAATTGTAACAAATTGTTGATCAAGCCGACTGGTGGGAAAGCGAAAATAAAAGCGAAAATAGAAAAAATAATATGAATTTTGAAGAAGACGATATAGTATTGTGTACCGTAAAAAGAATAGAAAAAACAACAGTTTTTTTAGAAATTGAAGAAAACGGTGAAGGAAGCATGAATTTCTCAGAAGTTTCACCTGGAAGAATTAGAAATATAAGAGATTTTATCGCACCTAATAAAAAAGTTGTTTGTAAAATATTAAAAATAAGGAAAGGCCATCCTGAATTAAGTTTGCGAAGAGTAACGACTAAAGAAAAAGAGGAAGTATTAGAAAAACACAAAAAGAAAACAATTCTTAAAAATATATTAAAAACTATCTTGAAAGAAAAAACTGAAAAAGTAATTGAAGAAATAAAAAAGGATTACGAATTATATGAGTTTCTTGATAACGCCAGAGAAAATCCAGAATTAATAAGAGACTTTGTAAATGATGCAGAAGCAAAGGAACTAGAAAAAATTCTTAAAGAAAAGAGAGAAAAAGAAAAAGAAGTTAGAAAAATAATTATAATCAAATCAAAATCTTCTTCGGGTATTGAAGAAATTAAAGAATTATTAGATAGGAAAGATTCTGAGATTAGTTATTTAGGATCTTCGAAATTTTCAATAACTGTAAAATCAAAAGAATACAAATCTGCTAATTTAAAAATGGAAAAAATAATTGGGGAAATAAAATCTAAAGCAAAATCATTAAAAATGTTTTTTGAAGTAAAATCATGAAACTTAGAAAATATATTGAAAAAGGAAAAATTAAATATACTTTAAAAGAAAAAATTGGAAAAATTAAAACAAAAGAGGCGCATTATAAATTTAAAAATATAACTCTTCAAGATTCTATAAATAAAAATTATTGAGAAATTTCATTTTTAACTATTTCCATATCTTTTTCCCAATGATTTATTAGACTTCGATTATAAATTATAGCTGCGGGATGAAATAAAGGAATCAATCTTATTTTAATCCCATTTATTTCTAAATCTCTAGGAACTCCATGAATCTCACTAATTCCTGGTTGGTTTTTCATTTTATCTACTTCACAATTTGACAAAAAAAACTTGGAAGCATAATTTCCTAAAGAACATACAATTTTTGGATTAACTTCTTTAATCTGATTTAATAGCCAAGGAGTATGTGCCTTAATTTCTTCTAGCAGAGGATTTCTATTCTCTGGAGGTCTACATTTCAAAATATTAGCAACATAAACATCATCCAAACTCAATCCGACCTTATTCAAAAGAGAATCTAAATTTTTACCAGCTGCGCCAACAAAGGGTTCTCCGATTTCATCTTCGTTCCTCCCAGGAGCTTCTCCGACAAACATTATATCTGCAGATTCATTTCCCTTACCAACTACGATATTCTTACAATTTCTACATATTTCAGTATTCTTGGTAAGCTTGATTATTTCTTCTTTTTTCATATAGAAACAAAAGAAAGAAAGATTATAATTATTCCTATAGTAAAACTTAAAAAACAATTCCATCTAACAAAATTAAATGAAAATAGAAAAAACACTTGTCCTTATCAAACCGGATGGAGTTATGAGAAACTTAGTTGGAGAAATAATTTCTAGATTTGAAAAATCTGGAATGAAAATAGCTGGAATGAAAATGATTTGGGCAGAAGATAAGAAAGCGCAAGAACATTATAGGGAAGATATAGCAGAAAAGTACGGAGAAAAAATAAGAAAAAATTTAATAGAATATATTAAAGAAGGACCAATAATTGCCTTGGTTCTACAAGGAGTTGATAGCATAAAAGTTACGAGAAAGATTGTTGGATCTACATATCCTAATGAATCGCTTCCAGGAACAATAAGGGGTGATTTCGCACATATTTCTAAAGACTATGCAAATGCAAAAGAAATCAACGTAAAAAATTTAATTCATGCATCATCTGATAAGAAAGATGCTGAAACAGAAATCCCTATTTGGTTCAATAAAAAAGAAATGCATGAATATAAGACATTGCATGATTTAATAAATCTATAAAATAATTAACTCCATAAAGGCGAGTAGTTCAGTCAGGATAGAATATAACCTTGCGGAGGTTAAGACCAGGGTTCAAATCCCTGCTCGCCTATCTAACTAATTTTCAACCATCATCTCTTACGCCAGCTTCTGTAACAAAAAATTGGGCTTCATTATCTGGTAAATTAGGTGAGTCAATTAACTTTGCTACTCTTGATCCTGCTTTTCCCCTTCTCAAATAAATTCTGTAAGTTGAAGCGTGCCCGACAATATTTCCACCAATAGCAGTTGTAGGATCTCCGAACATCATTGCAGGATTACTCATAACTTGGTTAGTTACATAGACGGCAAGATTGTGTTGTTCAGCTAATTTCATGAGATTATGTAAATATCTATTCAATCTTTGTTGCCTATCTGCCAGTTGTCCTCTTCCGGCAAATTCTGCCCGGAAGTGTGCTGTCAGTGAGTCTATTACTACCAATTTTATGGGCTCACCATCCTTAATCAATTCATTTACTTTATCAATCAACAAAATTTGATGATCTGAATTAAAGGCTCTTGCAACTAAAATATTTTTCAAAACTTTTTCAGGATTTGCACCAACAGCTTCTGAAATTTGTCTAATTCTATCTGGTCTAAAAGTTCCTTCTGTATCTATATAAACAGATTTTCCATTAGCTCCTCCGGCTTCAACTGGCAATTGGGCATTAACTGCTAAGGTCAATCCCAATTGCGTTTTTCCGGAACCAAAAGCACCGTAAGCTTCAGTTATCGCCCTAGATTCCACTCCTTTTCCTCCGAGAAGATCATTGAAACTATCACTGCCAGTAGTTATATAACGAATATCTTTTCTTTTTTTATCAAATTCCACACCATCTGTGAAACCTAAATTCATCATGTTTCTTGCAGCCTGAATGGCTTTTCTCGCTACTGCATTTCCAACCCCTGCCAATTCAGCTAAATTACTAGGACCCATTACAGCAAGCCCCATTAAATCATAAATTCCCGCTGCATCAAGTTTAGCAGCAATTCCAGGTCCAATTCCAGGAAGATCAGTTAATTTTGGTTCATTGTTCTTTTTCTTATCTTCTTCAGAAAATTCAGTTTCAACATCTTCTTGATCATCTTGATCATCTTGATCTTCTTGAACTTCTTCCTCATTTTTTGGCATCTCTTCTAAAAATCTATCCAATATATAAATATTATATTACTTAAAAATACATTATCCAAATCAAAATTGCATTATATAAAAAGAGAGTGCTAAAATATTTAGTATACAAAATATTACAAATATGACATCTTCTAAAGGACTTCCAACCCTCACCTTACCTTTTGAAACATGTTTAGTTGGCCAGAAAGGCCTTATTCCATCAATTGTCCAAGCATCAGCAAAAAGATGTAAAGCATAACCTAGAAAAAAGGGAAATGCAAAAATTGGAAAATAAAAAGCTAAGAAAATAGAAAAGACAATACAAAATGTAAAACTATGGAATAGCCCCCTATGTTTTGTAAACATCTGAATTAATTTAAAAATTTTCTTTCTCCCAAAGGTTGAAAATCCAGAATCAATATCTGGCAAAAGACTAGCAATTAAAATTGTGACTATAAAAACAGATTTATGACTTACTTGTTGTAAAAAGAAAAGCGCAGCAAAAGCACCTATCGCTAAGTGAGTTTTCATCAACATTTATAAAAATAGAAACGGAAGTTTAAAATCTTAACTAATCTTTTTATTTTTTAATTCTTCAAGAAGTTTTTCTGGATCTACTTCCTGAACTCCATTAATTATCATTTCCTTCTTTCCAAAATAATCGTTATTCCTTATATTCCCGAAAAAATAATTTTCATTTCCGAGAATTTCTAATTTCTTCTCATTGAATTTTTCAACAGAAAAAATCTCTTCATCAGTTAAACCTAACTTATTAATTTGTTCTCCAAATAATACTCCGCGAATTGTTTCAGTACCGTCATCTAATACAACATTCAAAATTCCTTTCTTTTTTCCATCATCTTTAGATTCAAAAAATCTTGGCTCAAATGCCTGAACAATAACTGCTCTTAATTTAACTTTTTGACCTACTTCGACATCTTTCAAATTAACTTCTTCAGTCTCTTTTTCAGTTTTCACTTCGGCAAATTTTTCATTACTTTTTTTTATATCTGAAAAACCAGAAAGATGTAATTCTCCGTTTCTAACTCCTGCATTAGAAATTTCTACAACTTCCCCTTCTTTCAAAGTTTCATTTTCCAATAAATCAATATGATGAGAATCCCACAAAACAGTCCGAATATTAGAAGTTTCATCGCCTAATTGAAAACTTCCAATTTTTCCTTCACGACCATTTTTATTATATTCTCTAATTGGGTAAAGTTTTGTTATTTTTCCAACAACGTGTGCTTTCCTCATATTAGAATCTAACTCTTCAATTTTTACTCTTTCTTCTCCTAATATAACTCCCATTTCAGCAGCAACTATTTGTGCAGCTCCTTCTTGAGAAATCAATCCTGAAAGTTTTTTCTTCTTTGCATCTACTTTTTCAATAATTTCTTCTTTTGAAATTTCAGAAATTCTAGATATCCTCTCTATTAATTTGTCTCCTTTATCCATTAGGTATCATGAAAACCAGCCTTTAAAAGAATTCTTATAAAAAAGAACATTTATATATTGTCAAAATAAAAAATTATCATGTCCGGAATTGTCGCAGTAATAGTAAAAATAATGCCTTCTTCGCCAGATACAAATCTTGAAGAAATTAAGAAAAAATGCACAGAATTAATGGAATCTGAAGGAGCTAAAAATATTTCATTTAAAGAAGAAGCGATAGCCTTTGGATTAAAAGCGATAATGATGAAAATGGCATGGATAGAAGAAAAATCTTCAGAAATTATTGAATCTAGTTTGGAAAAAATAGAAAATGTTTCTTCTGTGCAAATAGTAGATTATAGAAGAGCTTTTGGTTAGAAACCACCAAAAACCTATTAAATTGTAAATTCTAAAATTATAAATGGCGCTAACGGAAGAACAAATAATTGAATTAAAAAAACAACTTTCTGAGCAAATTAAAAACTTGCCGGAAGACCAGAAAAAACAAGCTCAAGATCAAATAGATTCAATGACTTCAGATGCATTAGAATCGATGTTGAAACAACAACAAGAAAAACAACAAATTTTCAGACAAATTGTTGAGGGAAAAATTCCTTCAAAGAAAATAGCTGAAAATGAAGATGCCCTAGCTATTTTAGATATAAAACCTATTTCTAAAGGACATACATTAATAATTCCAAAAATTGCAGTAAAAAAAGCTAAAGATATTTCTCAAAATACTTTTAATTTAG
>PSPM01000023.1:0-5706 GCA_004195435.1 Candidatus Parvarchaeota archaeon
GCTCTGCCCCTGTTATTACAATAATTATCTCGAAAGTTTGCTCACTAAGGTGTGGAACAATCCACTCAACATAATCATAAATTCCGTCTTCATCTAAATCTACCACATTTTCTACATCTACATATTTCCCTTCTTCCTTCCAAAATATCTTAACTTTCTCTTTATTTTTTATTGGAAGATCATCTGGAAGTTCTGTAAATGCCAAAACACTCTCATAGTGGACATCATCTGGGCCAACAATCTTCACTAATTTTCCTCTTTCTAAATCTTCCTCCAAAGCGTAAGGTGCAGGAGTATAATATTCAATCTCAACCTCTTCTACATTTTTCTCAACCTCCAGAATAATTTCTTCCTTTTCATCGACAACAAATCCAGTAAACTTGAAAACATTCTTTAACCATTCAATAAACTCGTTCTTTTCCTTTATGTCTAATTCTAAACTAACAGCACCAGAAATAGATGAGTTTTCAAGAGCAAGATCAACTTCTTGCTCTTCAGTTTCATTAGTTTGTATTTCTTCTGTTGGTTCTTCAATTGATTCTTCAGTTTCATTAATTATTATTTCCCCTATATTTTCTTCAACTTCTTGCTCTTCAGTTTCATTAGTTTGTATTTCTTCTGTGGGTTCTTCAATTGATTCTTCAGTAACTTGTTCTTCTAAAATTTCTTCTTCTACTTTTTTGATAACATTAACCACTGAAACATTTTCTGCTATATCTGGAACAGTTAAATTGTAGTCGGGAGAATTAAATAATTTTATATTTTTTCTCCATTTGACAGGTTTACCCAAAACAGCCCCATATTGAACTTCTTTAATTTCAATTCTAGACCCCTCTTCTGCATTTACAATTTCCCCTTCTTCAATAAAAGTACTTTCTTCTATTCTTTCTAAAGTCCCATTTTCAAAAACTTCTATTGAGCCAAGAGAAACTTTTGCAGTAATATTTTTTTCGGAATAAAAAGTAAAACCTACTCCTAGAATAATAAGGACTGCTAAAATTATATACAAAAATCTAAATCCATTTTCTTTTTCTTCAGATCTCCCAAGATAAGTTGTTATAACTTGCCCATTAACTCTTTTAGTCTCATATAAGTATGGGCCATAACGTTTTCCATTCTTATAAGTATACTTTTTGTGCACCACTTTTTGTAAGAGAACCTTCTTTTTAGATAAAAAGTATAAAGTATTATTCTTTATAAGTATTATGTATCCTCAGAAAAAGAAAATAAAAATTTCTCTTACACTAAAAATCTGTTCTTTTTAAATTGAGAAATCTTTCATGCATTAATTCTACATTTTTATCACACACATAATCATGTTGTCTAAATCCTCCGCCAAAAGTTTTAGGAATGTGCATTAATTCATGAATTATTACCTTGTCCTGTTCTTCTTTATTTAACTTATCAAATTTTTCTAAAAACTCTATGGTGTAAAATGCTCCAACCTCCATTCCTTTTTGCATTGCTTTTCCCAAAGTATGGACTCTGGCAATAGTTCTTCTACATCTAGAACCATAACTTCTCAAACATTTAACTCTATCAATCTTAATATGATTTATAAATAAAAGATTTACCATTTCCCTCATTCTCTCTTCCAAATCTAAAGCAGATTCATATTTCATTTTCTTTTTTATTTCCTCTTGAAAGAATGACAAATTAATATTTATAAATTACTTGGTCATTATTTCCAAACCATCCAAATGTTTCAACTTATAGTCTTTACCAACAGCTCTTTTAGTTCGAATATCAATTGCTTTAATAAAATTCTTTCCGATATCCGTATGTAATTTATAGGCAAAATCCAAAGCAGTCGACCCATTCTTCATTAAAAAACAATCTGGGAGTACATTTCCATTTGAGTCTTCCAATTTAGAACCTGCTGGAAAGATAGCTATATAATCTAATATTTCCAAAACAATTTTATTCAATACATTCTGAACTCCTGTGTTATCAAATTCTTCTAAAGTTTTTTTTATTGAGTTTAATCCCTCTTTTTGTTTTTCATCAAGATCTCCTTTAATTTCAAAAGAAGAATTTCCAGAGACATAATCTATAAGTTTGGCTTTATCTGCTTGTCTAAGACTTAGTTCCCCTTCAGCAAAACAAGAAATCATTGGATAGTCAAATTCTTTTTTTAGTCTTTCAAAGTTTTCTTTTCCTTTGGGCCTATCAATCTTATTAGCAGCTATCACCATAGGTTTAGTACTTTTTCTTAAAGCTCTTGCAAATTTCATTAATTCTTCATCATCCCACTTACCAGCATCAGAAACATCAAAACTTTCTTTCAAAATAACATGTTTGATATCTTCTTCATTAATCTTTAAACCTGAAAATTGTTTGGCAACGGCTTCCGAGAATTCTATTTTTTGAACTTCTATATTTCTATTAAGGTTTTTCCAAGCTCTCTTGAATATTCCTAAATACCATAGATCTAATTCTGATTCAATCATTTTGATATCCTTTCCTGGATAATAGTCCTTAGAAGGTTTTCCTTCTGAGTCGGTTTCTCCAGAAACATCAATAACATGAATTAATGCATCTGCAGCAGTAAGATCATCTAAAAATTGATTCCCTAATCCTTTTCCTTCGCTAGCACCTTCCACCAAACCGGCAACATCAAGTATCTCAAAAGGAACAAATCTCCAATCATTTTTCACAAAACCTTCTCTAGGATTAGAAGTTTTACCAAATTCATTTGCTAAATCCTTTATTTTCACATAAGCCATTGCATGATTTGGTTTAATAGTTGCGAAAGGATAGTTAGCGATTAAAACATCTGATAGAGTCGCAGCTTTAAAAAAAGTCGATTTTCCAACGTTCGGCTTGCCAACAATTCCAATTAACATGAATTATTTTAAAAAATAAGTTTTAAATATGTTCCTAAGTTACTTTTTATAGGATCCTGTAGCTCAGCCTGGTTTAGAGCGCCGGTCTTATATGACAAGAGCTCGTTAGAGTTTTTGCGATTCGAGAATCTCGAAATTCCTTTGTCGAGGAAAGCCGGAGGTCCGGAGTTCAAATCTCCGCAGGATCATACAAAAAAATGCCTATGAAAAAGAAAAATAATAGGAAAATAATCTCGCTTTTAGTAGTTTTACTATCAATAGTTGGAGTTTTAACTTCCTTAATATTTTGTAAAAAAGATAAATATATCATGTTCTATACAAAACAAAGCTTAGGCTTATTTGTCATGGAAGTAGCCATTTCATTAATAACAAAGTTAGATCTAATTTTATTTGAAGTTGTAATCTCTCCATTATTATGGATTTTATTTTTAATCTTAATTGTTATGACTTGTCTTAATGCTATATCTGGTAAAGAGAAAAAAACATTACTTATCGGAGAATATTTTGACAAAATAAATCTATAATTATTTTTTACAAAAAACTAAAACATAACCACCAGTTTTGTCTTCTTTTATTTCAAGATCTGAAAAATAAAGTTTACAAAATTTCTCAAACTCTTCTGAATAATATTTATACAAAGTAGCAGTTAATATTTCATCCCCTTTTTTAAAATCAACTTTCAAATTTTCACTATTAACAGTTTTATCTATTTTTATTTTATAAAACATTTCGACCCTATCATTTGCGAATCTAGCATCATATTCTACTTCTTTCTCATTAAATCCTAGATTTTTTATTAAATTAAAAAACCATTTATTGAAAATATCTTCCTTATAAGTTTTTAAGGAAACTAATCTTTCACCTTTTCTAACTCCATTTCCAATTAGTAAAAAATCACCTTTATTCATATCTTTACTTAATTGAAAAAGATAATCATTTATTTCATAACTTGCCAAAATAGATCCAAGCAATAATACTGCATTTTTTTTGAATGTACCTAATTTTAATTCTTTAGTAAGTTTATTCAAAGTTGAACCCTTACAATCTGAAATAATTGGTTTATATTCTACAACATTTTTCAAGTTAGCTTTTTTTACATTTTTAACTGCAAGGTTAGTTAAATAATCACAAGAATTAATTGGGACATATCTTATTTTAACTTCTGGGTTTAAGCTCTTTATGAATTCAACCGCTTTAGATCCATCTCCGCAACAAATATCTATTAAATTAAAAGATTCCTTTGCTAAAGTATCTGATAAAATATTAGCATTTTTTTTGATTAAAGAAATTTCTGTACCCAATATATGAGTTTTATACCTATCAAAATTTCTCAAACCCATAAATCCTTTAGCCATTTCTTCATTTATGTATAAAAATTTACGAGAAGCTATGTCCCACACCCTATTAGGGCCAAAGTTCTCATGACCATTTTTTATTAATTCCTTAAGAAGTATTGTTTTCATATCCATAAAAATTTAAGAAATCTTGGGTTTTTATTATTTCCTATTTTGATTTGCCCCAAAAGGATAGTAACTTTTAAAAGGACAAATTATCATATGATTTTATGCCCTTGTAGTCTAGTGGTCAAGGATATCGCCCTTTCGCGGCGAAGACCCGGGTTCGACTCCCGGCAGGGGCATTTTTATACTCAATTTTTAAAGATAATATCTTGTATTAATCGAAAACTCATCATGGCTCTCTTTTGAAATAAATTCTAACATTTTGTAACAGTATACTTTGTCATTTAAAACAATTATAGTCTTTGGATTTTTATCATCATAATCTCTTTTTGCCATTGGTTTTTGATTAATTCCCACGCTCTTCAATAAATCTCTAGCTTCAGAAGAATCAACATTATTCTTTGTAACAATTGTATGATATAAGCTATTTCCCTTTAATATCGGGGGGCTATCGTGGGAATAAACGTCAATAACCTTGCTATGCCTTCTTAATTCGAATAATTTTCCCCAATAAATAAAAGAATCAACACTTAAGTCAAAGCCTTTTTCATCTAGAGATTTTAATAAAACATCCAATCCCCAGTTTTTCCTTCCCAGATCCCTACCATTTAATTCTTTAGAAAACATAGAAATAAGTCAAAAATGGAGTATAAAAATATTTATGTGAATTAATTAATGATTTCTTCCCTTTCTTTTTTTGTATAAACTACCAAATATCAAACCGAAAAACATTCCTGCTAAATGGGCAAGATTTCCAGTATTATCTATAGGATTTCCAGTGAAAAATCCAATTGCGCCAAGAAAATCTCCTGCAGCCCAGATTATTCCTGCAACAAATAAAGGCATCGGTAAACTAAAAGCCCAAATTATCATCATTGGCTTTAAAAAAATTAAAGCTCCTATAACACCGAAGATAGATCCTGAAGCTCCAAGAGAAGAACCATAAAAATTAACCGATATCAAATTAGCCAAGATCCCAGTAATGAAAAACACTCTAAGAAATTTACTACCGCCTATAACCTTTTCCAGTATACTCCCGAACAAAATAAGTGCAAAAAGATTATACACTAAATGTCCAAGATCTCCATGTAAAAAAATAGAACTTAAGAATCTCCAGGGTTCACTCCACGAATTTTCATTTAATAAAAATAATTCGGTAAAACCGAAAAAGAAAAATTGAAGAAGGAAAATCAAGATCATAATCCCTGCCAATTTAAAAGCATAAAATCTAAATTTCATATAAATTTTAAAACTTGGATCTATTTAAAATATAAGATTCCAAAGTTTTTTATAACGAGAAATATAACAAAAATCATGGCGGTTGTAGTATAACGGTTATTACACTTGGTTGTGGTCCGAGAAAAGAGGGTTCAATTCCCTCCTTCCGCCCTTTTATTCCT
>PSPM01000023.1:5712-7478 GCA_004195435.1 Candidatus Parvarchaeota archaeon
GCTATCTTCTTTTGCAAGTTGTTTTCTTGTTATATCTCTATCTTTAAATTTGTCGCTAAAATAATGCAGCGAAGAATTGTATCCCCTATAAGTTTTTGGAATGGCTTCGTCTAATTGACCGGATTTTCTTAATGAGTCACATAATCCCCTATCTTCTTTTGCAAGCTTACCCCTAGTTATATTTTTATCCCCGTATTTATCGATAAAACATTCCAAGGGGGAATCGTATTCTCTGTAAGTTTTTGGAATGGCTTCGTCTAATTGATCATTCCTTCTTAATGAAAAATACAATCCACCATCTTCTTTTGCAAGTTGTCTTCTTTTTATCTTTTCATCCCCGTATTTATCGATAAAACATTCCAAGGGGGAATCGTATCCTCTGTATTTTCTTTTTGCCATTTATTCTTCGCCTTCAACTTCTTCTACAATAGAATCTAATGTTTTAGAATTAATTTTTCTTTGTCTAGCAGTATAAACATTATATTCGGTCTTAGATCTAAATTTCTTTCCTGTTTCAGGATTAATTCTTTTTCTAGCATTATAATTTTCATATTCTGATTTAGATTCAAATTTCTTTCCTGTCTCTGGATTAATTTTTTGTCTAGCGGCATAAGTTTCTTTTTCAATACGAGATTTAAATTTCTCCCCTGTCTCTGGATTAGTTTGTTTCCCAGCATTATAATTTTGATAATCGTGAAGAGATTTAAATTTTTTATTTGTCTCTGGATTAATTCTTTGTCTAGCATTATAATCATTATATTCAATAAGAGATCTAAATTTCTCTCCTGTATCTGGATTATCCCTATTAATCAAGCACACATATGTGCTATGGGTTTCAAAATATTTCGCTATATCTGCTTGTTTATATTTTCTTTTACCATTTTCATCCCGAAGGTTATACATGTCCCTCATTTCTTGATTTTCTTCTGGTGTGAATTTTTTTCTTTTTCCCATTTTTTATATATTTGGAATTACTTTTTCTCTTAATTTATCTTTCTTCTTTTCTAATGTTTTAATAGAGTCAAAAAGCAACCCAGGGTTAGTTCTAACAAAATCATACATATTTTTGATAGTATTACTTTTCTGATCTTTAGAAATTTCCCTATAGTCAAAAACCTCTCTCAGAATCCATGCCAGTTTTTTTCTTTTTGTTTGCGTCTTTGTCCCCAATGTCATCCCAACGCCATAATCAATATTTCTATCTGCGAACCATTGTACATTTGATTCAAGTGTATTAGAGGATATTCCCAATAGAGATGCTTGTTGTAGCAATATTTCTTTTCCAGAATCCCTATCCTGATAATCAGTTCTTAATAATCCAACATGATTTTGATAGTTCCATCTAATAGTCTCTGGATCCCTACTAAGCAACTCAGCTCGTGATGCAATCTTACTATCTTTCAACCCCATTTCTTTCAACTTATCATAGTTCCCCCTAATAGTCTCTGGATCACCACCAAGCAACTGAGCTTGTGTTGCAATCTTACTATCCTTCAACCCAATTTCTTTCAACTTATCATAGTTCCACCTAATAGTATCTGGATTAGAACCAAGCAAATGAGCAAGTGTTGCAATCTTACTATCCTTCAACCCAATTTCTTTCAAATTCTCATAGTTCCCTCTAATGGTCTCTGGATCTCTACCAAGCAAATGAGCATTTGTTGCAATCTTACTATCCTTCAACCCAATTTCTTTCAACTTATCATAGTTCCACCTAATAGTGTCTGGATTCAATCCAAGCAACTCAGCTCGTGATGCAATCTTAC
>PSPM01000024.1 GCA_004195435.1 Candidatus Parvarchaeota archaeon
GACCAACCTTCATCAGCACTAGCACCACCAAAAGTCTGACTCCATTCTTCATTCCCCTCAGCATCAGCCTTAACTAAATAAACATTTCTACTATATCCACCAGTTCCGTTTGTTCCGTTTGTTCCGTTTAAAAACCCTGTTGTATAACCAGTAATAATAAATCCACCTTCAGAAGTTGGTTGGACAGACCGTCCTTCATCAGCACTAGCACTACCAAAAGTCCGACTCCATTCTTCATTCCCATCAGCTTCTACTTTAACTAAATAAAGCTCTCTACCATATCCACCAGTTCCGTTTGTTCCGTTTGTTCCGTTTAAAAACCCTGTTGTATAACCAGTAATAATATATCCACCTTCAGAAGTTAGTTGTACAGAATGTCCCCTATCATTATCATTATCAGCACCATCAAAAGTAGTTTCAAAAGTAATCATGGTAAAACACTCAGCCGAATCAGGGCCTCCAGAAAACAAATAATTCAAAAGATAAATTGAATCTGCAAGATTAATTACTCCATCTCCATTTGCATCACTACTGCCTAAACAGTTTAAACCAGGACTTCCAGGAACTAATAAAGCATTAAGTAAATAAATAGGATCTGAGATAGTTAAAAAACCATCTCCATTTGCATCACCATCAATACAATTAGATGTACATGGAGGAGAAGGGCCAACCATACTTTTAGCAGGTGGGGAAGATTGAGAAAGTAAATTAGCCATAATTGAAACATCTGTTATGTCAACAGCACGATCACCATTCATATCTGCAGCTCTAAGGTCAATAGAAGGACCATTTCCAAACAAATAACTAATTAAGGCCATCAAATCGCCTAAGCCAAAAGATCCATCACCATTAACATCTCCATCAACTTGTCCGCCACGAGGACCCAAACCAATATCTCCAGTATTAACAACAACAGCCAAAACTATCGCAACAACGCCAATCACCAACCACAACTCTTTTTTCATTCAAAAAATAAAAAAATAAAAAAAAGAGAAAGCCCTAAGGCTTTCCCAAATAAATTACGAAAAGTTAATTATTTTCCTCTAAACCAAGTTTTGAACCTTTCCCAAAGATTTTTCCTTTTCTTCTTAATAACTTCATCTTCAACAGAATCATCTTCAACAGAATCATCTTCAACAGAATCATCATCAGAAGATCCAGATCTAAATCCTTTCCATTTCTTCAACCTTTCCAAAAGTCCAGGTTTCTCTTTCTCGATGAAATCCTTTACCTTTTCTCTTGTAACTAATTGCTTAATTGCTTTTCTTTCAAGAAATGTTATTTTCAATTTCTTCTGAGTTCCGTCCTTGAAATTTATATTAACAGTTTCATCAGAAAAATCATATCTAGCTTTTCCAACATAGTTATCCCCTTCTTCATCAGAAAGAGATTCACTAACATATAATTTAATTTCTGAAAGACTTCTACCCTTCAAAAAGTATTTTTCTCCAGTACTAAATTTCATGATTCCACCATAACGTTTTTCAGTCATTGCATCTTGAGGTCTATGGTCATTTCCAGAAGTCTTTAAGATCTTTTTTTCAAATAAAACAAACTTAAATTCTAGATCATTCCCAGAACCTTTTCCGTAGTAAGCAGTTATTGGAAATCCTCTGATATCTCCCTTACCTTTACCAGATCTCTTAACAGATTTAAGTTCTTTATCTATTTCAGAAATTTCAAGTCCAAGAGAATTAGATATTTCCTTATTATCAACTAATCCTTCAGCTACTTCTTCTAAATCTTCAGTGCCAGAATTAAAAAGATTCTCAGAAAGATCTTTCAAGTCAGATTTATCAATTTCTCCATCCTGATTAAAATCAGAATTATCAAGATCCACGACTACTTGCTGACCAGTTAGATAGTGAGATAATATAACTATATCTGCTACATCTACTTTCAAGTCATTATTTGAATCTCCTAATATCACTGGATTTGAGCTCATGAATAAATCATTACTCAATTGAACAACATCAAACCAATTAATAGAATCATCTCCATTAACGTCTCCAGAGATCGGATTTACATAAATCTTATGTCCATTTACATAATCAGTAAGTCTAACTATGTCTGCAATATTTACAAGGCCATCTCCATTAACATCTCCAACCATTAGAGATTCAGGTTCATCGCCAGGTAATATTTCTGGATTTCCAGTTTTAGCAAATCCAAACGGAACAATGCTGAATAGCATTAGAGTTATTACTAAAAGTATTCCTATTTTTCTCATTTTCATAATCCCTCCTTTCATTTTTTGTTTTTGTTTCATGTTTTTTCTTAAGAAAGATTATATATAAGCGTCATCTGGAACAGCTTTGGAACCATTTCGGAACCATTTCGGAACCATTTTATACGTAAATAAGAAATTAGAAGCTACTTTGAACGAACGTATTCATCATTTAATTCAACAAATTTGTTCTTTCCTTCACCAGATCTAACAATAAGTTTTTTCTTTTCTAATTCTTGTATATGTCTAGAAAAGGAAGCTTTTGGTATATCTGTTAATTTTCTAAGATAAGAACTTTTCATTTTACCATATTTGCTAAGATTTTCAAGAATTAATTTTTCCCTTTCATTAAGAACTTTTTTCAATGAATTAAGTATTTTATTTTCTTTATTTTTTTCAGTAATTTCTCTATTTCTATAATTAACTACATAAAAAATCAAAATAATTAATAAAACAATTCCGATAATTCCAAAGAGAATTTTATTTGAAAAAATTTGAATTTCTAAATTAGGTCCTCTAATAATATATTCAAGATTAGCAACATTATTAGCAAAAATTGTTATTCTTTCATTTTCAACAGAAATATCTCCTCCGCTTACAGAGGTCAAAATAGAATTTTTAGGAAGAATAACTCTAATCTCAGAATTTTCTAAAGCATATATGAAAGACCAAACTTCACCCTCTTTATTAGTGAGATCAGAACTAACTCCAATTATTTCTCCATTTCTATTTTCAATTCCTTGAGGTAGTTGAATTTCAGATAAATCAGTTTCTCCAAGAAAAGTAGAGTCACCAGATTCATCAATATAAATATTAATGACTGTAAAAGCTGAAACAGTAGGGAGAAGAAAAAATGCTACCAAGATTAAATAAAATATTTTTTTCATTTACAAATCTTTAGCTTGCAGAGTTCTTCGCCCATTTAATTTAGCTCTCTTTGTTCCTTTTTCAAGTAATTCAAGAACTTTTTTATTAAGTTCATCAGATACATCGCTGGATACACTCAAATCGGGAACTGCAGATTTTATTTTGCTTTTTACTATTAAGTTTACCATTTTACTCCCTTATTTTCTATCTGAATTTTTAGGTTTCATGAATGGAAAAAGGATAACATCTCTTATAGATTCTTGCCCTGTAAGAAGCATAACCATTCTGTCTATTCCAAGACCCATACCTCCAGTAGGGGGCATTCCAGTTTCTAGAGCATTAACAAAATCCTCATCATAAGGGTGAGCTTCCATTTTACCTTTCTCAAGGACTTTTTGCTGTTCCTCTAAGAGCGTTCTTTGAAGTACAGGATTATTCAATTCGGAATAAGCATTTCCTAATTCTGCACCCATGCAAAAAGGTTCAAATCTTTCTATTAATCTACAAAGAGAATCATTCCTATGCCCCTTACATAAAGGAGTAGTCTCCAAGGGATGATCTAATATAAAAGTAGGTTGCTCAATTTCATCTTCACAGAAATGTTCAAAAATGGATTGAACAGCCCATCCCCAAGTCTTTTCTCCTTTCTTTTCAACTTTTTTTTCTTTAATAAATTTATATAATTCTTCAATAGACATTTTTTCAACATCAATTTCTACATATTTTTTTATCGCTTCCAACATAGTCATTCTTTTCCAAGGAACTTTAAAATCAATAGACTTACCCTTAAATTTCATTTTAGTAGTTCCATTAACTTTCTTAGCAACAAAGGCATATAGATTTTCAAATAATTCCATAATATCATTATAGTCGGCATATGCTTGATAGGCCTCAACCATACTAAATTCAGGATTATGCCATCTATCAATTCCTTCATTTCTAAAATTTTTAGCTATAGTAAAAACTCTATCATATCCTCCAACGATTAATCTTTTCAAATAAAGTTCTGGAGAAATAGCTAAAAAAAGTTCCATGTCTAAAGAATTAAGTTTTGTTTTAAATGGTTCCGCTGTAGCTCCTCCATAAACAGTTTGTAACAATGGAGTTTCAACTTCCCTATAATTTCTTTTAGTGAAAAACTCTCTAATTGCTTTGAATATTTCTTCTCTTTTATCAAATACTTCTCTAACTTCTGGATTCATAATCAGATCTAAATATCTTTTTCTATATCTTTCTTCTTTGTCTTGGATTCCATGCCATTTTTCAGGCAAGGGGTGTAATGACTTAGAAAGCAAATCAAAATTTTTAACTAATACAGAAAGTTCCCCTCTTTCTGTTCTAACAACTACTCCTTCTAATCCAATAAAGTCTCCGGAATCTATAGATTTTTTAAAAAATTTTAAAAGCTCTTCTTTAATTTCATTTTTTTGCAATATGAATTGAATTTTTCCACTTCCATCTCTTAAGACTCCAAAAGAAATCTTTCCAAGATCTCTAATACTCATAACTCTCCCAGCTAGTTTAACTTTACTACGAGTTTTCTCTCCATTTTTTAAACCGCTATGTTTGTCATAAAGTTCAGCCGAGAAATTCTTAACATCATATTTATGAGGGTAAGGGTCAATCCCAGCTTGCTTAAGGCTATCTAATTTTTTATATCTCTCTTCAATTATTTGATCTTTTCTACCCATAGAAATCAAAGATAAAGTCGATTTATATATTTATTGAAGAAGTTAGAAATTAAGAATTTTAAAATCTCTGAAACTTTGGAATCTTTCTTCTTTTTCTTCAACTTTTCTAATGATTGAATGTTGCGGTCCAGTTCTACATAAAGGAGTAATTTTTTCAACAGAATCTATATTTCCTTCTATAAAAATTTCGGTTCTTCCATCCTCAAGAGTCCTGACAAATCCAGCAACTCCAAAACTATCAGCACTATCTTTGATAAATCTATTAAAAATAACTGGCTGTATAGAACCTGTCAAAAAAAATCTTTTACTTTTTTTCATCTTTTTGTCAAGATTTCATGATTAATATAATTAACTAATCCTCAACCTCATTTTCTGGATCCTCTTCATCAAGTAAATCAAGATGTTCAACTGATCTCCAATCCAATCCCATTAATCTAGCTGATTGCTTATCCATCTCAAAAGCTTGTCCAGCCAAGATAACTCCTTTCTCGGAAGCATCAAGAATAGCAAATTCAGGCATCTTGCATTTTATCACATCATGAATTTGATATTTAAGGGGAAATTTTTTGATTTTATCTTTTCCAAATCCAAAAAATCCCCGGTAATATTTTTCAGGAAATGCACCAAGCATATTATGCAATGAAGCAGAAATTTCCCCTTCAGAATTAACAACCAAGGAAGGTAAAGAAATAACAAAACTATTCAGTAGTATTTTAGGATACATAATTTCATCAAATCTTAAAAAATCATTATTAACAATTTCTTCAACTTCTGCCTTATTCAAATCAATAAGCCCTACACCATATTTTTCAGAAAGATCCTTATATCCCAATTCTTCAAAAACTTCTCGGGTATCTCTCCCATCACATCCTTCAGCGATAAAAATCTCCGTTCCAGGATTTTTATTTTCCATACAATATTTAAGAATAGGTTCAATAAATTCAACTTTCGTACATTCTTCTCTAATACCACTGATAAGATTCGGTTTTAGAACAATATTTTCATGCTTTTTCAATTCCACATCAAACTTAATCATCTTAAGAAGAGTTGGCAAAGTTTTTTCATAATCTTCAAATTTAATAGATAATCCTTTAACCATCATTTTAATGAAAGAGATTAGTTTTTAATGATTATTATACTAAGATAATTATTCTAATAATCCAGAATCTTCAAGTCTATCTATTTCATTATTTACAATAGCAATGGTTTGTGAAGCAAAATATTTTCTTTTGCCGATAGAAACTAATTTTCCCATTTTTTTTAATCTTTTCAGCTCCTTTTGAGGCAATCCCAAATGATCTCCCACAACAAAAACCGGGTTTTTCCCAATGCCAATTTCACGAATATCTTCCCCTTTAGGATCAAGTATGTAAATTGATTTCTCCTTTTCAGATAATTCTTCAACAACTTTCAACAAGCCTTTTTTTTCTATCCAATATCCCGGAAAAACTTCATTTTTCTTTCCTTCTTTATATTTATACAGCATTTTTTTTATTAAACCAGCAATATCTTTTTTACTCAAATAAATTTTATCCATTCCCGTTTTTCCTTCAGTTACAGGTTCAAATTCCAAGTGTTTTTGAGGATCTGGAGCTCCAGCAAAGATAAGGTGGNNTTAAACTATGACTTAGGAACAAACTGGATATAACTGTATGAATTGCTATATCTAATCTACCAGCCTTCATCAAATCACTGCCGAAATTCCCAGAAGTTGGCGCAGATCTAGAGTAATATAAAAATTCCCTCATATTTTTACCTCATTATATCTAAAACAATCTGTAGTATGATCATTAACCATTCCTATTGCTTGCATAAAAGCGTAACAAATTGTGGAACCGCAAAATTTGAAACCTCTTTTCTTTAAATCTTTTGACATTTCATCAGATTCAAATGTTTTAGAAGGCAAATCCGTCATTTTTTTAAAATTATTTTGCAGAGTTTTGTAATTAGTGAATTGCCAAATATATTTATCAAAAGAACCAAATTCTTTTTGCACTTTGAGCATTTGTTATAGCTGATTTTATTTTTAGACGATTTCTCACTATTCCAACATCATTTAATAGGCGAATTCTATCTTTTTCAGAATAATTAGAGATTTTTTTAACATCAAAATTATGAAAAGCTTTTTGAAAATTTTTTCTTTTGTTTAGAATTATTTGCCAGCTCAATCCAGCCTGAAAAGTATCTAGAATAAGATACTCAAATAAAAGATCATCCTTGTGAATTGGAAACCCCCATTCAGAGTCATGGTACTTTATAGAAATCTCATTATTTCCAGGCCATTTACATCTAGTTAGATTATTTTTCATAAAGTAAATTGGATTCTCAATGTTTTAAGAGTTTTGAATTTAATTAATTTTTAACAAATTCAGGTTTAGCAAATAAATCTCCAGAATTTATAACGTTATAACATCCGATAAATTTTTCTCCAGAAAAGATACAAATTTTGGAATCCTTTTCAATTTCAGAATCTTTTTCTAAGAATGTTTGAAATATTGGAGATCCAGTTAAACATTTTTTAACAACATCTTTTCTAATTTGAACAACTGGAATAACCTCTGAAATTATCTCTCCAGGAATTAAAATTTCTCTAAGTTTTTCATCATTTCCTTTTTTATATTCTTCAAAAGCTTTTTCAAAATCATAAAGATTAACAGAATCAATTTCTTCAAATAAACTGGCTTTAGTTCTTCTAAGTTCTATCATATGCGCCCCACCTATTTTTTCACCAAGATCATGAATTAATTTTCTAATATATGTTCCAGCTTGTACATCAGAAAAAAATAAAACATCTTTTCCATTTTTCTCAATAATTTTAAACTCTTTTATTTCCCTGATTCTTTCAGCTCGTTTAACATTAGATCTTACAGGGGGAAGTTGTTTTATTTTTCCAATAAATTTTTTCATCTCCTCTTTCAATTTGGATTCTTCAACTTCTTCATGAGTTCTCATAATTCCGACATAAACTTTATCACGATGCATTAAATAATCATTCAGCTTACATGCCCTGTTCAAAGCGACAGGCAAAACACCAGTAACAATAGGATCAAGAGTTCCGAGATGACTAGTTTTCCTTAAATTCAAAGATTTTTTTACAAATTGAGAAGTCCAAAAAGAAGTTGGTCCAGTAGGTTTATCAATGTTAATTATAGAAAATTGTAAAAGCTCTTCAGTAGTTTTTTCTTTTTTAATTTTATCCAAATTAAGTTTCATTATTTCTTCAAAGCTTTTCTCTGAATTTGAGGAGTTGGCTTAGTTCCAATAGTATGCTTTTCAGCTCTTGCAGTTTGCTTAGCCATCTTAATTTGAGATTCTTCAACAGATTTCTCTTTCTCTTCCACTTCCTCTTTCTCTTCCACTTTCTCTTCTTCAGTTTTTTCTTCTTTAACTTCTTTCTTTTTAACTTCTTTCTTTTCAACTTTCTTATGGAATTTTTCTTCTCTTGCCTTTGCAAATTTCATATTTTCATGAAGATCTACCAATTCAACTTTAATCAATTCTCCTTCTTTTCTTGCTTTAATCTTTATTTTAGAAGGCGGTTTTTTTGCACCTCTAAGCCAAAGCTCATTATTCAAATAAAGATCTAATTTAACTTTATTAGTATCTCTATCAGGAACTTTCATATGTTTCGCAACAAATTCTTTAATAGTTTTAATACTTTTTGAGGTTTTCTTATATCTTGGAACATTTTTCCACGAACTTCTAAGTGGAATAACATATTCTCTTTCAACAGTTTGTTTAGTTTCAGCCATTTTAACCTAGGTGTTTTTTTTGAGTTCTTCTCGGTTTAATTTTTAATTTAGTTCTTCTCCAAGATCTCCTCATGTTCGTTATTCGAGAAGGATGAATTTTTCTACCTTGTCCAAATTTTCTTAATACAGCCCAAACAGGAGCCCATTTAGTTCTCCTTCCAGCGACTCCAAGTTTTATTTTTTTTTGAAAATGTCTTGTCATTTTATTTAACCTCTTCCATAAATTTCTTGCCTTTATCTGTTAATTTTCTACCAGACTTTTTACCCTCTGCTTTTTCAAGAAATTCTTCTTTTTCAGCTTGTTGCAAGATAGTTCGGATAATTTTCCCCCCACTTTTAACAAATCTACTTGGTTTTCCGCCACGATTTTTTTTAGAACCATACCTTGTTCTTAATCTACCAACTCCAACTATTTCGTTAATATAAATTTGTCTAAGAATGCTTGCAGCCCTCTTATGCCAAAAATCTTCTTCAATAGTTGGTCTTTTTTTCCCAGGACTAGTTTTTACATAATCTGCCCATTCAGGACTCTCAAAACTAGGTAATTCTTTAAGAGCTTCTGCTAAAAGTTTATTATATTTTCCCGCTTCAATTTGTCTAATATCTGTCATTTTTATGATTGTATCTAAAAAATATGCCTTATAAATCTTACTTATTTATTTTTAGCTTTTTTTCTTAAGATTATTGTAAAACCAATTATCCTATAAACATAATTTCCG
>PSPM01000025.1 GCA_004195435.1 Candidatus Parvarchaeota archaeon
TCTAAGGCATTACATAAGGAACCTTATCTAGATGTGATAGTATATGTAAATTACATATTTATACTAATAGCAGTTTCATTGATACAGCCAATAATCTGGGAGCTAAAAAGTTTTATGTCCTATGATCTATTCTATAGAGTTTTGGGTGCAATGGCAATAATTGATGGAACTTTAACTATTTTAGCAATTATTTTCTATAAACTGTATATGAAAAAACATCCCAAAATAGAAAGCCCTCTAGAAAATAATTTGCAAGGAACTGGAGAAAAATCTAAGAGAAAATTAAGTATTTGGGTCTGGATTTTAATAATTTATTTATTTTTCCAATTTATTTTTCCTTGGTTTTTTTGGATTTTTTAAAATTCTTTTAGGTTTTCTGAATTGGTGATTTAGAAAATGTTAAAACCTACAATTCATTGAAAAAATTATGAAATACGAAATGAAACCTCTGTTTGAAAAGAGAATGAAAACTCTCCTTCCAGATAAGAAAGATTTTGATAGATTTAATAAAATTGTACATGAAAAACCTAGAAGATTTATTAGATGCAACACTTTGAAGATATCTACAGAAGATTTACTAAAGCGACTTAATAAAAGGTGGAGAGTTGTGCAACCATATAAGGATCATCCAGAAATAATTGTTATTGAATCGATTTTAGGGCCGGGAGAACTTGGAAATTCTATTGAACATTTATTGGGATATTATTATGTTCAAGAAATCTCTTCTATGTTGCCATTATTATCTTTGAAGCCGAAACCTGGAGAATTTATCTTAGATTTGTGTTCTTCTCCAGGATCTAAAACTACTCAAATGGCAGCGATGATGAAAAATGAGGGGACAATTATAGCTAATGATCTGAAATTGGATAGGATAAAAATATTGGCCGCTAATTTGGAAAGATGTGGTGTTACTAATACGATTGTTACTAGAAATGATGGGGTTGGATTATGTAATAGGATTTCAAAAACTGACTTTAAATTTGATAAGATTCTTCTTGATGTTCCCTGTTCTGGTGAAGGAACTTTGAGAGGTTCACCTAAAACATTTAAGATTTGGAATTTGAAAGTTGTTAAGAAACTATCTAGAGAACAAAAAAAACTTTTCGCTTTTGCAGTAAAGTGTTTGAAAGTAGGAGGGGAAATTATTTATTCTACTTGCACACATTCTCCTGAGGAAAACGAGGCAGTGGTTGACTTTGCTTTGAAGAATTTCCCATTGAAAATTGAGAAAGTAATTCTGCCTTTGAAGTGCCGTCCAGGAATTAAAGAATGGGGAGAAGAAAAATTTGATAAAGATGTTGAAGATTGCTGTAGAATTTATCCGCAAGATAATGATAGTGAGGGTTTTTTTATTAGTAAGTTTAAGTTAGTTGAGGAGATAAAATGAACCTAAAATTCGTAAAATCTGGAGAGAAGAAAAGGCTTTTGGCAGAATTGAATAAAAGTTTTGGCATTTCAAAAATTGATTACATTTTAATAGCAGGCGGAAAAAAGAAAATCCGAGGATTTTCAGGTAACATGACTCGTGAAGAAATCAAAGAATTTACTAACTTGGCAAATGTAGAGATAATTGGAAGTTATTTTTTTAAGAAAGATAGATTTTTGAGATTGAGTTTTGATGGAAGTCATATCTTTAAGAATCAATTGAAAATTGGAATTGTTAATTTAAATGAGAAAAATCTTGAAAATTGGATGAACGGAAAAGATTTAATTTTGAAATCTGAAAAAGGAGTTGTTATTTTGAAAAAAGGAGATGATTTCTTTGGATGCGGAATTTCAGATGGTGAAAAGATTTTTAACTATGTTCCAAGAGAAAGAAGGATTAGGAAATCATGAAACAAGAAGAATTTGATAAACTTAAGAAAGCAGGAGAAATTGCTCAGAAAGTTATAGCTTATGCTAAAGAAATTGTCAAGAAGGAAGTTCCACTTTTAGAGATTGCTAATAAGATTGATAAGAAAATTGAGGAGTTAGGTGCAAGGCCTGCTTTCCCAGTTAATTTATCTATTAATGAAGTTGCAGCACATTTTACTCCAAATTTTAACGATCAGAAAGTTGCAAAAGGATTGATAAAAGTTGATATCGGGATCCAAATAGACGGGTATGTTGCAGATACGGCATTTTCAATTGATCTAGATAATTCTGAAGAAAATAAAAAATTGATTGAAGCAGCTAAAATTGGTTTAGATGCAGCTTTAGAAAAATTTGGAGTTGGTGTCGAGATTGGAGAAATTGGAGCTGCAGTTGAAGAAGCTATCAAAGAAAAAGGATTTGTTCCAGTTAGAAATTTAACAGGCCACCAAATAAAAAGATTTGATTTGCATGCAGGAATGAGCATACCAAGCTATGCAACTAGTCAAACTGAAAAATTGGAAGAAGGTGTTTATGCTGTTGAGCCTTTTTCTACAAACGGTGCTGGAAGAGTAAGGGATGGAAATCCTTCTAATATTTATCATTTGACAAATGAGGGAAATGTTCGTGATAATTTTGCCAGAAAAGTTCTTAATTTCATTAAAGAAGAATATTCTAGCCTTCCATTTTGTTCAAGATGGATTTATAATGAATTTGGATCTAAAGGTATTTTAGCTTTGAGACAAATTGAACAGGCTGGATTGCTCCACCATTATCCTCAGCTCGTAGAAATGAATAGGGGGATTGTAGCTCAAGCAGAACATACAATTATTCTAAAAGGTAATGAAAAAATAATTACAACTAAAAATTAATTTTTTAACCAGTATATATCGGTCCAGATTCTAAACCAGATTTAACTCTTTGTAAATAATGATCTTCTATCTTTTTATATCTTTTAGCTGTTTCTTCGGAAACAGATGGTTTTACTTTCATCAATGCTTCCTCAAAATCTTCCATTTTAACTTCTTCCGCATTTAAATTTTTTCTTAAAGCTAACATTGCAGCTTCTCTTGCTAGATTTTCTATGTCCGCTCCAACAAATCCTTCAGTTTTTTTAATTAATTCAGAGATTTTTACATTTTTTCCCAAAGGCATATTTTTTGTATGTATCTCAATTATTTTTTTTCTTCCTTCTTTTGAAGGTACATCAACTAACAAAACTCTATCGAATCTTCCAGGTCTTAGCAAAGCAGAGTCCAACATATCTGGACGGTTTGTTGCACCTATGACCATCACATTTTTTAGATCTTCTATTCCATCCATTTCAGATAGTAATTGATTCAATACTCTCTCTGTTACTTTTGTTCCATGATCCAATCCTCTCTTTCCACCCAGTGCATCCATTTCATCGAAAAAGATAATGCATGGAGAAACTTGTCTAGCTCTTTCGAAAATCTTTCTAATTCCTTCCTCTGATTTTCCTACCCACATGGATAATAAAGAAGGTCCTTTAACCTGAATGAAGTTTGCTTCAGATTCATTTGCAACAGCTTTTGCTAAAAGAGTTTTACCGGTTCCTGGAGATCCGTATAGAAGAACTCCCTTAGGAGGCTTGATTCCCAATCTCTCAAAATTTTTAGAGTATTTTATTGGCCATTCTACCGCTTCAACTAATTCTTGTTTTGTTTTTTCAAGTCCTCCAATATCTGTCCATTTTGTTGTAGGAGTTTCTACCAATACTTCCCGCATAGCGCTTGGCCTTACAACTTTAAGTGCTTCTTCAAAATCTTCTTTACTTACAACTATTTTATCTAATATTTCTTTAGGAATTTCTTCTTCTTCTTCCAATTTTATTTCTGGAAGGATTTTTCTTAATATATTCATTGCAGCTTCTTTTGCTAATGATTCCAAATCTGCTCCTACGAATCCATGAGTCTTCGAAGCTAATTTTTCTAAGTTTACATTTTTTGTAAGTGGCATACCTCTTGTATGTACTTTTAGAATGTTTAATCTTCCTTTTTTGTCAGGTACAGAAATTTCTAATTCTCTATCAAATCTTCCTGGACGTCTTAATGCAGGATCTATAGAATTTACTCTGTTTGTTGCCCCTATAACTACTACTCTTCCTCTTGAATTAAGTCCATCCATCATGGTAAGAAGTTGAGAGACTACTCTTCTTTCAACTTCACCTTGAACATCTTCTCTCTTCGGAGCTATAGCATCTATTTCATCTATGAAAATTATAGTTGGTGCATTTTTTTCTGCTTCTTCAAATATATTTCTAATCTTTTTTTCTGATTCCCCATAAAATTTGCTCATTATTTCTGGCCCATTTATTAATTGGAATTCTGCTTCGGATTCATTAGCGACAGCTTTTGCCAAAAGAGTTTTACCAGTTCCAGGAGGACCATGTAACAAAACTCCTTTAGGAGGTTCTATTCCTAAACGATCAAAAACTTCTGGGTGTTTTAGTGGAAGTTCAACCATTTCCCTGATCTTCTTTATTTCTTCTTCTAATCCTCCAATATCTTCATATGCCACTTCTGGAATAGTTTCTTCGGTGATGTTTACGGATTTAGAATTAAGAATTATCTTAGTGTCTTCAGTTACAATAACTGGCTGGTTAGGACTTGTTGATACAACTGCAAATCTTATGTTTTGGAATCCTGAGAATCCTCCTCCTCCACTTAAAGATTCAAACATTTCATTTAATCCTCCAAAAATATCATCTACTCCGCCCATAAGATCCCTTCTTCTCTTTGTACCACCTAAAGAGATTATGTCTCCTTTGATAACGGCTCTTCCTAATAAACCATTTTTCAAAGCTTCCGGATCTCCCTGAATCATTATTCCTTGTTGTGCAGGAGCAATACTTATTTTTTTTGCAGGTTTAATTTTTGCTTTAGATACAATTACTTTTTCACCTATGCTTGTTTTTGAATTTTTTCTTGTTAATCCGTCGATTCTTATAATTCCTTCCCCTATATCTGCAGGATATGACCTATCAACAACTGCAACAGTTTCTCTTTCACCTTTAATAGAAATTATATCTCCACGGTTTAATCCTAATGCATGCATGATTTCATTGTCAATTCTTGCGATACCCTTGTAGGCATCATCTTGCAATGATTCTAGAACTTTCAATTTTATTTTGTTATTATTTTCCGGCATCGAATCCTCCAAATCTTAAACTCAATCTTTCCATATCTTCTAAACATAATCTTACCATGGTATCCATTTCCCTTTCTTGTTGTTTAATAAAGTTTACTATTTCTTTAGGTATGCTTATTGCATGACTATTTCCCACCATTCTTAATTTAACACTGTATTCTTTTCTTTTCAGATTATTAAATTTTTCAAAATTGTTTATATCAGAAGGATGGATTATTTTATCCTTGCATTTTTGACATTCTACAGCTCTTAATCCGAATCCAGATTTATTTATTAGAATTGGTTTCATTTCCATTTTACAAGAATTGCATAAAATTGTTGCGTCAAATATATCTTTCATTATATACTCCTGTGTATATATTATCTTGTGTATACAAGTATTTAAATGTTTTCCATTTATTGTTTTTTTGCAATAAAAGAAAATATAATTCTCTAGAGGCGAAACTAGACGCTCTTACCTATACTCCTAAAAAAGAGTCAGTTGGTTTTACAAAAGGTTTGACTAGGTTTTTCGGATTTAATAAAAATCTACCAGATATAGTTTTGGATCGTGAAGGGTATATAATTGAAGCAACCGGAAAAATAATAAAGAAGCTAGGTTATGAATCAGATAAATTAATTGATAAAAATTTTGGGACTTTTTTCAAAGAAGATCATTATGCTAAATTTAGCAATTCTTTAAAGACTTCTTTAGAAAATGATGAAATAATTGGTTTTGAATTTTGTGCAAAATTGAAGAGTTCAGAAGATGTTTCCTCAGACTATCAGAAGAATTTCTTCAAATTTAATGAGTATAAAGGATCCTTCAGAATTTGATTATGAGGATTATACTGGATTAAAAAATGAGGAAGGATTTTTACTTGTTGGAAAAGTACTTTATAAAATTGATAAGAGGAATGGTGAAAAATCAAAATAATTTAAATAGCTTAAAAACTTTTTCCAGTAATGAATTTGAAAAATAATTTCAATAATTTTAAGAATTTTTTAAAAGAAGATACTTGGCAATCTTGGGTAGTTTCAATAATTCTTGCTTTTGTTTTAATTAAATTAATTTTTTTCCCAACATTATCTCTTTTAACAGGTACCTCCTTACCCCTAGTTGTTGTTGAATCTTGTTCAATGCATCATTCTATAAGTTTTGATGCTTGGTGGGAGGGAAATAAATTATGGTATATGAAGAGAGAGAGATGTTATTCTTTTAGTTAAGAAAGAAAATTATAATCTCGGAGATATCATAGTTTTTGATTCAAAGTATAAGTATCCATTAATACATAGGGTTATCGAGGAAAACCCATATGGTACTAAAGGAGATCATAATTTTGGACAACTAGATTCAGAAAAAGGAATAGATGAAAATATAATTTATGGAAAAACTTTTTTAAGAGTTCCTTATATTGGGTGGGTAAAATTAATTTTCTTTGAATTTAGTAAACCTCCCGAACAAAGAGGTTTTTGTAAATAACAAAACATTTTTAAACTATTTTTTTTATAAAAATAAAATGGTTTTGCAATTTAATTCTGACGGAAGTATGAAGGCTCCTAAATCTGTTTCTGAAAAAGTTGATAATACTAATAAGGCCAAAAAAGTAGAGGTCGTAAGTGAGAAACAATCCACAACTAATCCAGTAGTTGAGATTGATTGTGTTTCTTGCAAACATGGCAAATCTTATTTTTGGACTATGCAAACTAGATCTGGCGATGTTAAATGTAATCATACTTGGAGAGTGTATAAGTAGTTCTAATAAGTTTTTTAAATGAAGTTAATTATCGTTTCTTAGGTCCCGTAGCTCAGTCTGGTTAGAGCACCAGGCTCTTAACCTGGGTGTCGAGGGTTCAAATCCCTTCGGGGCCATTTAAAAAAATGAAATTCAATCCAAAACTAAAACAAGAAATTGGAAAATATAAAAATTATGTAATTATTGTCGAGGGTAAGAAAGATATTAATTCAATGAAATCTCTTGGTTTTGAAAAAGTTTATGCTATTCATCAAACAGGAATTTCTTTAAGAGAAAGAATAGAAGAAATTTCAAACTCAATTGAAAAAAAGGATAAAATTTGCATTTTAACAGATATAGACAAAAAAGGTAAAAAACTTTATTTATTATTGAAAAAAGAATTCTCTGAAAAAGGGGTCAAATTAGATTCTAGTCTTCGAGGATTAATAATAAAGTCAGGAATTTCACATATAGAAGGAATTTATAAATTTATGAAGAGAGTTAGCGATATCGGATAATCAATCAACAGTTTTTTTAATAGATTCTATATGATTAGCAATTTCCGTTCCTTTATTTGTTAGTCTTATTAACTTAATCCTTCCTTTTTTCTCAAATTCGACTAGTTTAAGTTTTTCAAGAGTTTGTAAAATTTTTACCGCATGACTATAAGTACAGTCAACTTCTTTTGCTAGAATGCTCCCATATCTTGCTCTTTTTATTCCTTTCAAAGCAACAAGCATTAATGCCGGTTTTCTTCGGAAGAAAACATCAAAATTTTTTTTTATTTGTGTAGTCATTTGAAATATCTTATTTAATCTATATTTTCAATCCATATATAGCTTTTAAAGTTTTCTCTTCAATTGTTACTTGAAAAAGTAGTTAATTACCTTCACTGAAAATTAATGTTTAGCAAGACTTATAACTTTATCAATATATTAATCAATATGAATAAGAAGATAAGAATTTTGGCAGCTGCTGATTTACATGGAGATTCTAAACTTACTAAGAGCCTTGCTAAAAAAGCAGAAAAGGAGAAAGTAGATTTGGTTGTTCTTTGTGGGGATTTAACTGGATTTGTTGACTCAGAAAACATAATTAAACCTTTTAAGGAAAAAAATCAAAAGGTTTTAATTTTACCTGGAAACTGGGATTCTTTCGCAACTACAGATTTTCTTGCTAATTTTTATGGTGTTAAAAATATACATGGGTATTCTGTTAAGTATAAAGATGTAGGATTTTTTGGAGCCGGTGGTGCAATCGGAATTGGTCCCGAGTCTATTGTGACTGAAAAAGAAATGAGAGAAACTTTACAAAAAGCTCATTCTGGTTTGAAGGGTATAGAAAAGAAAGTAATGTTAACTCATATGCATCCTAGTGGAAGTAAATCAGAATTTTCTGGTTTTGAAGGAAGTAAAGAAATTAGAAAAGCGATAAAAAAGTTTAAGCCAGATTTGCTTTTACATGGCCATATACATGAGGCTTCCGGTTTTGAAGAAAAAATAGGAAGTACTAAAGTGATAAATGTTGCTAGGACTGGAGTAGTTCTTGAAATTTGATTTTTTCCAATCAAAAAATTGCCTTAATAAATTGTGAGGCGCGAAGCGCCGAACGCGCTGTACTTTTATTGTCTATTGCCGATAAAAGGGCGTTTAATATCAATTAACAGAAGTTTTGAAAATTAATATTGGGGAACAAATTTATAAAGTTGTTAGCTTTGATTTTTTTAGTTAGATGGCTAAAAAAAAGAGGTCCAAAAAAAGAAAGAACGAGAAAAAGAATAATAATTTAATTTATTCTTTAATTTTTTTGATTATTATTACTACATCTTTAATTTTTATTTTTTCAGCTGATATTGATGTAGAGGAAGAAAGTTTTATAGGAAAATTAAGATCTTTCTTTAGACCTTTGCAGTTCGCTCCAGAATTTCTTGAAATATGTGGAAAATTATCTATTGAAAACAAAACTTATCAATTAATAAATGATATTGAAATAATTGGAAGTTGTTTTAATATTACAGCAGATAAT